>CAZSZZ010000138.1:0-3435 GCA_964611005.1 uncultured Candidatus Izemoplasmatales bacterium
ATTTTATGTCATCTATACAATCTACTATTGTTTTTGGAATTGTACTTACGCGTACATTGTTTATTATATCCACATACTTATCATTAGAAACATTTTTATAACAATACTTGTTATATTCAAAGGTAAAATCATAAAATCTTTCTATACTCGCTGTTATAATCTCATTATAAACTTGATTGCTATACCCATAGTATTCAAAAGCGCTATGATGTGATACATAGGAACTTTTAGTGATTTTTGATGCTATTTCATACTTGCTAGCTATAACTCCGTTAGTTTCAAAACTCATAGTTACATATAAGTTTTTTTTAACTCTTTTTATATATCCTTTTTTTAAATAATTTTGCAATGTTTCACGTGCTAAATTTTTACTATGACATATCCCGACCACAAATGAAAAATCAAATACTCTTTTCGCAGAAAATATCTCCATATATTTCATAGATATCACTTCCCCATTAATGTTTTACCTTTTTTTGAACATTATAACAAGTATTTTTGTATTTTTGTTCAATATTTAGTATTATACAACGTTTTCTAGTGAAATTAAAAAAATTATATCACGGCATAATTTAGCTCGTTCTATAATTAATTACATAATAAAAAAAGTTTACTTCCTAAGAGGTAAACTTTATTGTTATCTGGGTTGTATGACCTATTTTGCTACAATCAAAAAAACTAACTAAAGATACTATAAATATCATAACATAATCCACGAAAAAAAAGAACCACCGTATGGTGGCTCATATCAAACTGTTATTTCTTGTCTTGTCATTACGGAGTTTTACTCTAAAATCACTCGTGTTCGACGGAGTTTTACTCTATTTCCAACGGAGTTTTACTCATTTTCGGACGGAGTTGCTTTTTTTTCTGTATATTCATGTGTGTGAGCGTTGTTTTCTTTGATGGCCAACCATGTACCAAAAGTCATGATAATAAACGCAATTGCAAATACTAAAGATAATGTTTCTCCTAATACGATGAACGAAAATATAGATCCCGCAAATGGAGCAATTGCATAGTATGCACTAGTTCTAGCAGCACCAAGATGTCTTTGAGCACTAATATAATAATATAAACTCATTCCATATGAAAAGAATCCTAGTAATAGAGCTAATATCACATAATACCATACTGTCGAAATTTGATTTAGGCTTATTGCTATGATAAACGAACCAAGGCCTGAACCAAATCCTTTTAGAATAACAACATACAATGGATTGCCCTGTGATAACATACGTGTACAGTTGTTTTCAAGTCCCCAGCTTAAACTTGCCCCAAGAACCAAGAGAGCTCCTATTGAAATATGTAATCCTGTAAAATCTTCAAATGTTAACAATACACCGGATACGAGTATTAATACGATTGAAATCCACATCTTACGCCCAATGACTTCTTTAAAGAATATCATTGCTATGATTGCAGTAAAGACAATCTCAAAGTTATTGAGAAGCGATGCTGTTGATGCTGTTGTTCTAAGGAGTCCTAACATAAGTAAAATAGGTGCGATGATATCAAGTAAGATCATCAAAACAATATACTTTATATCTTTCTTACCAAAACTCATAGTAATTGGTACTTCTCTTTGTTTTTTATTAAACAGTATGATGAGTAGCATACCTATGCCTGCTCCAAAGTACAGTAGAGAAGACATCATGTAAGGAGATACATGTTGTAATAACAACTTAGACAAAGGTGCTCCAAACCCATAAAATAGAGCTGCTAAAATTGCATAGGTAATTGCTATATATTTTTTACTTTTATTTTTTAACATATCTTCATTCCTTTTCATACATAAGTGAATTATAACATATAAAAACGGATTCGAAATCAATATTTCGAATCCTGTTTCCTCCAGGTGTCTTGTCATTACTAAGTTTATCATGATTTCCACTAAAAAAATAGCGTATTTTACTCTGGAGTTATACCAAGTTTACTTTTTGTGCACTAGATGGTTACTGCTTTGGGTTGTCTTTACAATGTTTATATGAAAAACTATGAAAATAATATGATGTTTTACCCTTGTCTTAATAATGTTGCATTCTTCTTGTATGTATATGATACCATAACCCTCTGTTTAAAAACCATACCAATATGAAGCAGAACAAAATTCGATGATTTTGTTCTGCTCTACTCATATATTTCTAGTAATCAATTGAATTTTAAATAGATTCAATATGTGTGTATGAAATACTTTCGGAAAATGTTTTCTTATCCATTACAAACATTAATATTTCAATGGGAAATAATCCAAAGGCTATAATGTTCTTAAGTACACGTTGCGCTTTTGATGGATTAGCTCCATCATCACTTTTTATAGAAATACCAACTCGTATTTTCCCAAAACTACCATTGGTATATTTAAGATCTTTTAATATCCAATAAGTAATAAATAGAATCGTTAATAATCCATCAATAATAAAGACTAGATACTCATGCCAAGTATCAATATAGCTTCTTAATAATGGAATTCTGGTTAATGAAATAATAATAGGTACCCAAATAACAATAAATAAATCTATGATAAATGCTTTAATTCTTAGCAAATGTAAATTAGTAAATGTTTCCTTCATACTAATTTTACTACTTTCTTTATTGAGCTTATCACTTGCACTTAAGACATTATAGTTAACAATCTTGCTTTCGGTAATTTTATCCGTGTTAATGCTTAAACGCCAAAATATAATTTTGTAAACATGTAATATTTCTAAAATTCTTCTAACTATTAACTTTCTTATAAATATCTTACTATTACTTCTCGTTGATACTATTTTAATTCTCATAACAAATTTACCAACACTATATCCATTAAGCGGAATCTCTTCTAACCAAAAAAGCAAGAGAATTGCATTTATTAATATAACGTATAGAGCTGTATTATCAAATATTGCTGATTTTGTTATATACACGACTATCAGTATATAGATAGTATAATCAAATAGTATACTTAAAATATATTTAAATTTTATTTTATTCATCATTTTCTCCAAAGATTAGTTCTTTATAGTCTATTATGATTTGCCAAACATCAATATCCAGACTCGCTGATAAGTTTACTCCCTGATAAGTAACGCTGCCACCTATAGAAATTACAATAGTTCCTTGACTGTTAGAATTTTCATAACCAATAAATGGGATACCCCACTTATAACTTTTTTGATGTTGTCCATGTATCCAGTATGACGATTCGCTATAGATTATCCATGATTCACTATGACCATTATTTGTTTCATAACATCCTGTGATATCACAGTATACACCCTCGCTACCTTCAGTTATTCCAACACCAAAGGTGTCACCTACTTCATACTCAACTCCATAACCTGTTTGTGATGATATAGATATATTATTAAAAATAGGGTCTAGAATTGGTCTTGATTCTTCAATACAAGCATATGTTGCAAAGACAATCATAGTAATCATAGAAACAGTCAG
>CAZSZZ010000139.1:0-3398 GCA_964611005.1 uncultured Candidatus Izemoplasmatales bacterium
GCATATGGATTTATTAGTCCTGGTCTATTTTCTTTTGAGTTAGGCGTTTCTAACACTGTTGGTGAAAGAATAAAGATACACACATTGAGTGAAGCCCTTCTATAAGGGCCATAACCACTATTTGCTACTTTGTATATACTTCCCTCATTAAAACCATTATTAAATGCTTTATTAAGCTTTGTTAGGTCTCTTATTATGGTTGGTGCTTTCTTCCATTGTTTAAATATTACTACTCTTACTTTATGCTGTAACCACGCTCCAAATTGTTTGAGAAATAGTCTCATACTGCCTATCTTAAAGTAATTAATCCAGCCTTTAATCACTTGATTATGTTTTGTGAAGGTTACTACTAATGGTATGGCGGCTGCTTTTTCGCTACGTACAAATAAGTCCACATCATCCGCATAACGGACGAATAATCGACCTCTCTTTTCCATTTCCTTATCGAATTGGTTAAGTAGTATGTTTAATAGTATTAAACTTATTGGACCACCTTGTGGCATTCCAATTTTAGTTTTATTACCTGTATCAGTTTATCGTGATTTACTGTGTCAAAGAATTTCTCAATATCTAAGTCTATCACCCATTCGTATCCTTCATTCAATTATTCAAATACTTTTTCAATTACCATATGTATGTGCACTTCTATTTAGTCTGAATTTATAACTGCTATTACTGAATTTAAGTTCATAGATTTTACTTAGTTTTTGACTTATTGCTTGTTGAATTACTCTATCGGTCGCAGTTGGTATTCCTAACGGCCTTTTGGTATGTATACTCTTTTGACGGCACTAGGCTTGTATGTTCTTTCTGTTATACTCTTCCTAATTTGTCCGCCATTAATTTTACTATACCTGCACTACCTTTGTTAGATACTACTCGTTTATAGGCTTAATTAAGATTTTCTTTTGATAATATCTCATCGATTAACCTCATTGTTATTGCTCCTTCCATATTTCAAATGTTAAGTACACCACCTGTGTTACGATTTACGAATGATTCAAGTTACGTTCTTGACTGTTTTCTATCGTTCACTCTAGTTAATACTTAATTAATTTATAGTGGATTAACACTATATAATTGTTCGACCCTTCAGCATTAACCTACTATGATCTCTGCTGACTTCTCACACTTAACCTTTTCCGACATTAGAAGAATTTCCTCTAAAGTGTTAGTTTTATCTTAAATCTAATGGTGTGAAATCTCCTGGGGTAAGTTGCTAATCTTTCACTTCATTACTTCTTGATTTACTACTTTGGTTTTACGTTTACCTTTGGATTTCAGTATCATAAGCTACCTTGTCCACCTCATAGCTTTATTATCAAGTTCTTGTTCATTCATATGTTCAAAGTTTCGCTACATGCTTCCTTCAACCATTACCTCGTGGTAAACACCTTGCACTTCACTACAGTTGGCGGTAAATAGCTCTGACTGGACTTACACCAGTAAGATTAGTGCCATGCCCAGCACACTTAAAAAAGGCATTATTCCTTTCGGAATATTGCCTTTAATTTTATATTACCCCGTTAAATAATATCCTTAATTTCATCTATATGATATTTATAATATAAACTAGGACTATATTCATCTGAGTATAACATAATTGCCTGATTTGATGGATAATGTAATCCAATATTAATTGTAGATACTATTCCTACTTTTGTCTTAATAAAAACAATTTCCTTAATTGCATCTTTTGTTAAATCATTCATGTCGGAAATGGGTTTAATCTGAGTGATAAGCATTTTCTCAATTTTTTGTTTATTATTTATTTGATTATGTTGGATTTTTGCAATATCTTCATCAACTTCATCGATATAAAAAGCTTCTATATCACTAGGTAAAATTATTACTACTTCCAATATATAGTTTCTAAATATTTTTTTTATATGATCTTTATGAGCTTTATAAAAAATAGTATGAGTTTGTGTAGCTCTAAATTTTATAAAACCTTTACGTTTCAAATAGTTTTGGAAACTGCTCATGTTGCGTGAATGCTTCATAATTAAAGCTTTTCCTGGTTTATTTCTAATTTTAAGCAAATATGATATATTTGTAATCTCATAAAACTTCCTTCTAAAAACAGAAATTACATAAATTATAATTATAAATAAGGTAAATAATATAGTATAAACATAATTAGAATTTTTTACATATCTATCAACTATTAATATTATCGCAACAATTAAAACTATAAATAGAATAAACAAAATCATAGTAAATAAAAATTGTCTATTTATTTTTTTTACATCTTTTTTCATTAAGCAACTCCTGCTAAAATCCACGCTATTAAGATAATAACTAGAGATGAAACTGCTGCTTCTTTATAAAGCGGACTTTTATTAACTTCATTTTTTTCATTTTTGTATTCAACAAATGTGCTATATCTCTCTCTAAAATCAGGCGATATAAATACTCTAAATGTATATCCCAATCCTTGTAATAATTCAAAAGCCCCAATCATTAGGGAAACAGACAATACAAAAGTAATACCACTAACCACAAATAATGCATCCGAAATATGTTGGTAAGTAAAATTGGTGCCGTACATTAATAAATGGATTAAAAGGGATACAATTATGCTTATTACAAGCATAATTAAAATTCTTGGTATTCTCATTTAGCTTTAATAATCTCTTTGTAACGATTAAATTCTTCAGTATTGCATAACACAAAATGATCGGGTTCTACTTCTCTAAGTGTAGGAGGTTCTTTAGAATAATCATGTTCTTTAGCTGGATTATATCTAGGTCTTCTTCTTCTTCTACTTTCATATAAAGGATCAGGCAATGGAATAGAATCCATCAATGAATTAGTATATGGATGTAAAGGGTGTCCGAATAATTTTTCTTTATTCCCGATTTCAACAATATGTCCATAATACATTACAGCTAATCGATCACTAAAATATTTAACAACAGACAAGTCATGAGCAATAAATAATATTGTAATTCCTTGTTCTACACGTAAATCATTTAATAGGTTTATTACTTGTGCACGAATTGATACATCAAGTGCCGAAACTGGCTCGTCAGCTATAATAAATGCAGGATCTACAATTAAAGCTCTAGCAATACCAATACGTTGTCTTTGTCCACCACTAAATTCATGTGGATAACGACTGGCGTGTTCGGGAACTAATCCAACTCTTACTAATGCTTTATCAACTCTTTGATTAATATAATTCTCGTTTTTAACTCCATTAATTCTTAAACCTTCTGCGATAATTTCTTTTACAGTCATTCTTGGGTTTAATGAAGATATTGGATCTTGGAAAATCATTTGCATCTGACGCATTAGTAATTTGTTTTTCTTAATAAGGTGATGTTTTAAAGTATAAATATCTTGTTTTTTACGAATTGTATTTAATTTAATTTCTTTCTTTAATTTTTTTATTT
>CAZSZZ010000140.1:0-3389 GCA_964611005.1 uncultured Candidatus Izemoplasmatales bacterium
TATTATGAGTATTTACAATGATTTAAAAAACAACGAAGAATTTCGCAATCAATATGAACCTCACACATTTATTTTTGGAGCTAAGGCAGCGGCTACTTATTATTTCGCCAAAAAAGTTATTAAATTAATTAACACTATAGCTAATAAAGTAAACAGTGATGAAGAAACCAATAAATATTTAAAAGTGGTTTTTGTAGAAAATTATAATGTTAGTTACGCTGAAGTAATAATGCCAGCAGCTGATATTTCTGAACAAATATCAACTGCTTCAAAAGAAGCTTCTGGAACCGGAAATATGAAATTCATGATGAATGGAGCATTAACACTTGGAACTTTAGATGGAGCTAACGTTGAAATATATGATTTAGTAGGAAAAGATAATATTTTTATTTTTGGTATGAACTCTGATGAGGTTAATAATTTATTACATAATGGTGGCTATAATCCTAGTGAAATATATCAAAACGATTCAGAGCTTCATTATATTTTAGATCAACTAGTCAATGGATTTTTTGAAAAAGAAAGTCCTAAAGAGTTTCAAGAGATATTCAATAATTTAGTATATTCTGATAGATACTTTGTATTAAAAGATTACCATGCTTATAAATTAGCTCATGAAAAAGCTAATAAAGCATATAAAGATAAATTGGAATGGGCAAAAAAAGCTGTTATTAATATTGCAAAAAGCAGTATTTTTTCTTCTGATAGAGCAATTAAAGAATACGCTAATAATATTTGGTATGTAAAATCTATGATTAAATAATAAAGGCTTTTTACAAGGAGAGAAATATGAATTCTTGGATTGATTTATCAGTAATAATTGATAAAAATTATAAAGTTTTTCCTGGCGATAAAAAAATAGAATTTAGCGATATTGCATCCTTTGAGAAGGATGGATATAATATAAGACAAATCACTACAAACATGCATGTTGGTACACATTTAGATGTTTTAAAACATGTCTTTGAAAAAGGTGATTCATTAGAGTCGATTAATATTTCTCGTTTTATTGGCATGGCTAAGGTTATAAAGCCTAATATTATAGATAATATAGTTAAAACATCATCGATTAAAATAGAAAACGATGAAGATATATCAATTTTAATATTAAACCTAGACTGGTCTAAATATTTAAATACTAAAAAGTATTATAATTATCCCAAGTTTCAAAAAAGTATTATTAATCTTTTGAAAGAACATTGTATTAAAATACTAGGTTTAGATATTCCTTCACCTGAATATGAAGGAGAACATTTTCTACAAATGCATAGAGATTTATTAAGTAATGATATATATATTATTGAGAATTTAACGAATTTAGATAATCTTACAAATATAGTCGATTTTATTGGCTTACCGCTTAAAATCAAAGGTATGGATGGTTCAATGTTAAGATGTGTAGCTAAAAATCATTAAATATATTTGACTTATTTTTAAAATATAATATAATTAAATTAGAAAACTTCAGGGCAGGGTGAAACTCCCTACCGGCGGTAAAAGTCCGCGAGCTTAGGCATGATTAGGTGTAATTCCTAAACCGACAGTTATAGTCTGGATGGAAGAAGTATTTCCGAGAAAAAATGCCCGATTTTCGCGCATTTTTATTTTTATTTGGGGGTAAACACAATGAATTCGTGGATTTATTTTATAATAGGAATAGCTGTTATTTTGGTTTTAAGTTTAATGTTTTTAATCTTTAAAAACTTAAAAGAAGCTAAAAAGATGTTATCTTTATCGGTAATATCTATCGTTTTTATAATTATAGGCTTAACTATTGGATTATGGTTAAATAATAATACTTTGACAAGTATATTAATTTATGATACAACATTATTAATAGGTTATTCCTTAATTATGTTTTTGATTTATTTATTAAGAAAAAAAAATGAGAATAAAAGTAAAATAAATACAAAAATGACAGCCTTTTTAGGTATTATTGTTGGAATGGCTAGTGTACTTATGGTGCTTGGATTTTCAATTATTCCAGGTTTCATATTTTTAAAAGTTGAATTTTCTGCTTTGGTAATTTTTGTAACTTTACTATGGTTTGATTTTAAAACAGCTGTTATTGTATCTCTATTAACTAATATCTTGCATTTTTTAATGCCAGGAACACCGCCTTTAATTCCTTTATTAGATGAAATGGTTAACTTTTTGGCTACTATGATATTTATTATGCCAATTGCTATATATTTAAATAAGCATAGAAAAACGGGTAAAATTAGTAATATGTCTATTTTTTGGCTGACAGTTTTAGGAGTTGTACTTACAACGGTATTAATGGTATTATTTAATCAATATATAAATCTACCAATTATCTATAAAATCAACATGTCATTTAAAGAAGTTTTAACTGTTTTTGGCATATTTAATTTGATAAAATGGGGCTTAAATGCTTTGTTAATAAATCTTACATGGAAGAGATTTTATTCATTAAAAACGAACATATTTCGTAATAATTTTATAGAAAAATAAGAGAAGAAGGAATCATGATGAAACGATTATTATTAATATTGTTATTAATATTATTGCTTACGGGATGTAGTATTAGTACAGATAAAACAACATCCATTAAAAGCTACGAAAACTTTTCTAACTTAATTATTTCAGACCCGTCCGAACAATTGACTCAAGATTATTCAGTATATTATCTATATTATTTTCAAGAAACTTGTAGTCATTGTAATTTCATAAAAAATGAAGTCCTATCCAAGATAGAACTTCTAGAAAATGATGTAGTGTTTTTAATAGACGTACATGGAGTAAATGATATAGCTGAATCTATTAATGTAACCCATACCCCTTCCATTGTTAAAATAGTAGACCATAAGGTAGAGTATGTTAAAGAAGGACCTAACCCTGTTTTAGAAGTGATAAACTCTTTGTCTTAATTATAAGATAAAGAGTTTTTAATTCTTGGGTTAATAGAATATTTAATTTTTTGATTGATATTTTCTAAATAATAAACAGAAATAGACTGCATTCTATTACTGCCGCCTGAACGAATAAAGACATATTCTAATATTTTAGTAGGGATACTTTGTTTAAAATTACTAAATACATATTTTGTATATATGCTTAAAAATCTATTCAAACCATCATTATGAAATTTTAGGATAGTTTTGTTACTATTTATTTTTAGCTTATCAATTTTAACTTTATTAAAATTATGCCAAAAAATATATTTTTCTTTGATTTCATTAATTTTATCTATATTTTTAAGAGACTCAAGATAATCAAAACGAGAATCATATATTAATGTTAATTCATCACTTATATATATTTCTTTCTTACTAGAAAAATCATAAATATAATAAATAATATTTAGATTAGTATCGCAATCTATTATTATATATGGTTTCTTTTTTTGAAATAAATTTGTCATAAAA
>CAZSZZ010000141.1:0-3317 GCA_964611005.1 uncultured Candidatus Izemoplasmatales bacterium
ATTATGAAACACTAAATATGGTACAAACTGCATTGTTAATAACAGAAAGTGCATTAAAAAGAAAGGAAAGTATTGGATGTCATCTACGAATAGATTGATTAAGAACAATTACCATACCCATACATATTTATGTAAACACGCAACGGGTACGGTGGAAGATTATGTTGTAGAAGCTATCAAACTAGGATTTGATTCTTTAGGTATGTCAGATCACGCTCCATGGAAAGATTTAATTGATCAATCTGTAAGAATGCAAATGAGTGATTTTAAAATATACCTAAAGGAATTAAAAGAAGCCATCATAAAATATTCCAAAAAGATTAAAATATATAAAGGAGTAGAAATAGAATATTTTCATAATAACGAAAAATATTACAAAGCATTATTAGAAGTTTTAGACTACATGACTTTAGGACAGCATTACATTGAAATGAATGGTGAATTTAAAAGCGTATTTAAAATTCATAGTTTTGAAGAATTAACTATTTATAAGAATACAGTAATCGAAGCTATAAAAACTGGTTATTTTAAATTTGTATCTCATCCTGATATTTTTCTATTTTCTCAAAAAGAGTTAACCCCAGAAATTTTAGGCTTAGCAGAAGAAATAATAATCACAGCTAAAGAATATGATATTCCACTTGAAATAAATTCAAAAGGAATACGTAGAGGAAGAATTAAAGTGAATGGAAAAATGAGATATCGATATCCTCGAAGAGAGTTTTGGGAGATGGTAAAAAAGCATAATGCAAGAGTGATAATCTCAAGCGATGCACATAAACCTGAATTATTATTTGATGAAGCAGTTGTTCACGCTGTACAATTTGCAAAGTCTTTAAACATAGAAGTAGAAGAGGAACTAAAGATTGATACAAAACGTTTGTATTAACTTAAAATATGATTTCTTTATATAGAAATTTTTAGGTTTATAGGGGTATAATTATACTTCATGTCAAAAAAAATTAAAAATACGGCTAATTTTTAAGCCGTATTTTTTTATTTAATGAGTTTATGTAAAGCTGCAAAATTAATATATTCATTATATAAATTTGAATATATTTAAATAGAAGTAGTAGTACTTAAACCCGTTAATTAATTTACAATCAATATCAAGTTACTACTTTTTGTGGAAAAAAATAGTAGTTTATTATAACTTAATTAAGTTCGTATAATGTATATTATGTTAACAAAATGATAAAACCTAAAATTAGCGCCGTATAAGATGTATGTTAATATCGTGGAAAAGATATATAGTTCTTATTTCGCGAAAAATAGTGCTTGAATTTGTGCTTTTAAAAATACCGTGTATAATTATATATGATATAAGCTCATATTTAAGATTTCGATGTTCTTCATTACATATATTATGATATAATATTCTTAGAATGCGAGGTGATTTATTTGGGGAAAATATATATGATATTTACAGGTGGTACAATTTCTATGAAGGTAGATGATAAAACTCATTCTGTGATACCTGCGCTCTCTGCTAAACAAATCATGCAATCATTAGTAGAATCTCAATTATATGATGACTTAGAAGTCATTGAATATTCCGAAATTCCTTCTCCTTCAATTACTCCAAATATGATGTTAGATATTTCTAAGATTATAAAAGAACATATTGAATGTGATACCCCTACAGGATTTGTCATTGTACATGGGACGGATACTTTAGAAGAGACTGCTTTTTTTCTTGACACAGTTATAGACACTGAAATTCCTATAGTAGTAACTGGATCTATGAAGTCTAGTTCAGAACTTGGGTATGATGGCATTAATAATTTAGTCTCTTCAATATTAGTTGCTAGCTCAACTAAATCTCGTAAACGTGGAGTCTTAGTTGTGATGAATGATCAAATTAATGCTGCTTCCGAAGTTACGAAAACTAATACATTAACTTTGGATACATTTAAGTCTTTAGACTATGGTCCTGTTGGTATTGTAGATAATCATGAAGTGATTTATCACAGAAATATAAATTATCATAGGAGAAAAATAGTTTTAGTTAATTCAATTAATTATAGAGTTGATTTAATTAAGGCATATGCTGGAGCTGATTCTACTTTAATCAATTATTTAATTGATATCGGTTGTAAGGGAATTGTTATTGAAGCCTTAGGTAGAGGTAATTTACCTCCTACTATGATTCCTGGTATTAAAAGAGCTATTGAAATGAAAATTCCTGTTGTAATATGTTCTCGTTGTCCTTCAGGTAGAGTATTGGATTCGTATGGATATATTGGAGGAGGAAAATATTTAACTGATATAGGTTGTATTTTAGCTCCTTCATTAAATGGTCAAAAAGCAAGAATCTTATTGATGCTTGCCTTAGAGAATTCAAATAATTTTGATTATATTAAATCTTTATTTACAATATAAAAAAATGTCGCAATCTTATAATAAGTTTGCGACATTTTTATATCTAATTATCTTCTTCCTCTTTTTCTTGTTTCAATAATAATTTGTTTAATTCCCTAACTTCAGATTTATATTTTTTAGAAGCTACTAACAGAGCGATTACATATATTATACCTATTACAAATATTAGTAGATATAAATACCAAACTCTTTTAAATAAGTATTGTCCAAACATAAATCGAAAAACGAAGAGTGCCGGAATTATTATTATATATCCTAGAATTGTATTGACTACGCTATTTCCTTTACTTGATTGAAAAATAATAATAGCTAGAGAGATTATAAGTGAAATAATAATACTTGCAATTGTAAGTTTAGTATAAAGCATAATATAATCTGTTCTTCTCGAAATAATAAATGATATTACAATCATAATTAGAGATAGAAAAAATAATGTTTTTGTAAAAATATTAAAATACTTCTTCATCGCTTTCCACCTCTCAATGATTTCTTCAAACTTGGGACATATTTTCTCGATATTATAAGCTTTTCCCCATTTAATAAAATAGCTTCCATTCTTCCATTTAAACTAGTTTTAAAGGTTTTAATTTTACTAGTATTTAATATCGTATTCTTATTTATGCGAATAATAGGTGTATCTTTTAATATCTCTTCAATTTGGTAAAGCTTTAAATTTACATCAAATATCTTATCCTTTGTATAAACAAAAGTTTTGTTATCTATAGCATCAAAATAATAGATGACATTAGGTTTTAGAGTATATAATCTACCATTAAGTTTACCTGTTATAATCTTATTTAAGTAGGTTAAAGATTGTTTAATTTCTTTAACATAATCATCATTAGTTTTACAATTGATTACAACTTCTATTTCTTCATTTTCTGGTGATTCCTTTACTCTAATTTTCATATTAACTCTCCAAATAATCGTTTAAT
>CAZSZZ010000142.1:0-3286 GCA_964611005.1 uncultured Candidatus Izemoplasmatales bacterium
AGCATAAATAATAATATATATATATACTTATAGTATAATGTTTATATATAGATAAAAAAGGAGTAAATTATATGAATAAAAAATTAGAAAAAGCTATCAATACACAACTTAATTTTGAAATTGAGTCTGCATTTGTTTATATGGCAATGAAAAACTATTTAGAAACTTTATCTCTTGAAGGATTTGTCAATTGGTTTGATATTCAATTTCAAGAAGAAATGGCTCACGCTCAAAAATTTATGAATTATATTAATGAACGCGGTGGAAGAGTTGAAATCAGAGGATTTGAAACTCCTAAAAATGAATTTAATTCTGTTTTAGAAGTATTAGAGGCTTCATTAGCTCATGAAAAAGAAGTAACTAAAAGAATACATAATTTAATGAAGCTCGCAATCGAAGAAAATGATTATCCTAGTATAAGTTTTCTTCAATGGTATGTGGATGAACAAGTTGAAGAGGAAGATAATTTTTCAAAATTAATTGAAAAAGTTAAAATCGTGAAAAACTCTGGTTTATACATGCTTGATAAAGAATTAGCTACTAGAGTATTCATTCCAATTACTAAAGAATAGACTTATATATTTTTGCATTTAAAAAGCTATATTAGAAATTTACTAATAAAGCTTTTTTTATGAAGTTATTCTTTTATAGCCGTATTTATTTGGTTGTGATAAACAAAATATTTTGTAAAAAGAAATTCTGTAATAAAATTGGTTATCATCGCAAAGCCTGTAACTAAATATCCGTTCCAGCCTAAATTTAATTCTAAAAAGTTTCCTCCCCATGTAGATAAAGGAGTAAAAACTAAATAATATCCAGCAACCTTAGTCATAGCTATAGGAATACTAGCAGCTGATTTAAAAGTAAATTTTCTATTTAAAGTAAAATTCCAAATTACAGATAAAACTAGTGCAGGTAAATAAGCTCCCCACCAATGATTTTGATTAAATAATTCATATAAAATTGTGAATACTATAGCTTCTATGATTCCAGCTGAAATAGAAAATAATCCAAATTTAATAAAATGCATCCAATTTTCTTTTCGAGTGAATTTTTGTCTAGTCATATTATTTTTCTACTTTCTCTTTAATATAATTATCTATAGCAATAGCTGTCTTTTTGCCAGCTCCCATTGCGAGTATTACTGTTGCGGCTCCACTTACAACATCTCCTCCAGCAAATACTCCTGGAATTGAGGTTTGATAATTATTTACTATAATTCTACCTTTAGAATCAACTTTTAAATTAGGTGTAACATTTTTTAATATAGGATTAGGACTCTGTCCAATTGAAATTATACAAGAGTCTATTTCAAAGGTTTTATATTTTCCAGTTCCTACAGGCCTTCTTCTACCTGAATCATCCATCTCTCCAAGTTCCATAATTTCACATTTAACTTGTTTAACTTGATAAGAATCATCAATAAATTCTACAGGATTTAACAACAGGTGAAAATCAATGTGTTCTTCTATAGCATGATCTATTTCTTCTCTTCTAGCTGGCAAAGAAGACATATCTCTTCGATAAATTATGAAAACATTTTTTGCTCCTAAACGCTTAGCAGTTCTCGCTGCATCAATTGCGACATTTCCTCCACCAACAATCGCAACATTTTGACCTATTTTTACAGGAGTTGGTGTTTCTGGGAAACGATTTGCCTTCATTAGATTTACCCTTGTTAAAAATTCATTAGCATAATAAATTCCCGCTAAATTTTCTCCGGGAATTCCAAGAGATTTTGGTAATCCTGCTCCACTCCCAATAAATATTGCTTTATAATTATATTCATTAAATAATTGTTCAATAGTTAAAGACATACCAATAATAACATTTTTATGAAACTTAACACCTAATTTTTTAGTATTATCAATTTCTTTATCAACTATATCTTTTGGTAATCTAAAATCAGGAATTCCATATTTTAAAACTCCACCAAATTCATGTAAAGCTTCATATACATCTACAATATAGCCCATTCTTCTTAGAGAAGCCGCAGCACTAAGTCCTGCAGGTCCACTTCCAACAATAGCTACTCTATATGGTAAATCTTTTATATTTTCAATTGTATTCAATTGTTTTTTTAATGCATAGTCTCCTACAAAGCGTTCTAATGCACCTATTGAAACTGGTTCGTATTTAATCCCTACTATACAAGCTTGTTCACATTGCTTTTCTTGCGGGCAAACGCGTCCACAAATAGAAGGCAATATATTTGAACGTGTAATTGTAAAATAAGCTTCATCTAATTCATCATTTTCAATTTCTTTAATAAACTTAGGAATATCAATGTTAACAGGACAAGCAGGAACGCAACGAGGATTTTTACAATCCAAACATCTACTTGCTTCAATTTTAGCTAGTTTTAAATCATATCCTAAAGCTACTTCTAAAAAATTATTGTTCCGAATATCAGGATCTTGAACTGGCATTTTTGTTTTATTTTTTATCATGATTGTTCTCCAATTTTATTTTGCAAATATGTTTTTCTTCTTTAACATAATATCTTTGTCTAACCATTAATTCATCAAAATCAATTCCATCCGCAGGAAAATCAGGACCATCAACACATGCAAAATAGGTTTTATTATTTATAGTGACTCGACAATTACCACACATTCCTGTTCCATCTACCATTATTGGATTTAGGGAAACATCAGTTAATATATTATATTTTTTATTTAATAAATAAGTATTCTTCATCATAATAAGAGGTCCTATTACAATTGATAAATCATAGGTTTGTTTCTCGTATAATTCTTTTGCGACATCTGTGACAAATCCTTTTTTTCCATATGAACCATCATCTGTCGCAAAATATATATTTCGACAGAATTCTTTATATTTATCAACTAATATTAAATGTTCTTTTGTTCTTCCACCAATAATTAAATCAACTATAGTTCCACGCTTTGAATATTCTTCTAATTGAGGTAATAATGGAGCGGATCCAACTCCACCTGCAATGCCTAGTACAGTTTTAACATCGCGTATATATGTTGGTTGACCTAAAGGCCCTACAACATCATAAATATTATCTCCCACGTTTAATTGGCTTAACAATGTTGTTGTATAACCTAATTTTTGATAAATTATTGTAACATTCTTTTCATCAAATTCTACTATTGTTAAAGGAACTCTTTCTCCAGAGTCATTAACACGTATAATTAAAAAATTACCTGGTTTTGCATTTTTAGCTACTAAAGGTGCTTCTATAATCATTAATTCTACATCATTATTTAATGTTTCTTTCTTAATTATTTTATACATTGTGTTATCCTTTCATTAT
>CAZSZZ010000143.1:0-3269 GCA_964611005.1 uncultured Candidatus Izemoplasmatales bacterium
AGGTTATTCTCCCGTACAATATAGACTTAATTATATTCAAAGTGTATAATAGGTATAAAGATTTAATGGTACAAAACTACAAGAAAATGGTATCACTTCATATTGAAATATTATCCTTATTAGTGTTGACGTGACTAGTGCATTGTGATATTCTATATACAAGGATAAAATATTAAGAATATTAGTCGCGAGGTGAAAACATGAACAAACTACCATTTAATATAGACTTAAATACGATTGACATTTTGAAACAACTGAGCCAAACCAATAACTCGATTGGAGAACTAAAAGGTGTCTTAAATCTTCTCCCTAATCCAAGATTAATTCTTAGTTTGATTCAAATTAGTGAATCAAAAGATTCTTCAGCAATAGAAAACATAATAACAACATATGATGAAATATTTAAAGAGTTAGCAGCTAATAAATCATCAAATGGAAATCCGAAAGAGATTTTAAATTACAAGCGAGCAATAGAAAAAGGGATTCAACTAATTCGAGAAAAAGGATTTATAAGTACAAATCTTATTGTTGAAATACAATCAATTATTGAAAATAGCAAGGGTGGAATAAGAAAACTGCCCGGCACCGTAATTATGAATGATAAAACAAAGGAAATTATTCATACACCGCCACAAAACGAAGAAGAAATTCGGAACCTTTTAAGCAATCTAGAAGATTATATTAATGATGATACAGAACTTGACCCACTAATTAATATGGCTTTAATCCATTATCAATTTGAAAGTATTCATCCTTTTTATGATGGAAATGGAAGGACTGGGCGAATCTTAAATGTTCTCTATTTAGTGCTAAAAGATAGAATTCAAGAACCTATCTTATATTTGAGCCGTTATATCATTCAAAATAAAGATGAATACTACTCGCTATTGCGAAAATGCAACGAGGACATCAATAATATTAAGCTATTCGTGATGTATATATTAAGAGGGGTTTTTGAAACATCTCGATACACAGTTGATTTGATTCTTAGAATTAATAATGCTATTGAAATCACGAAAACAGAGATGAAGCGAAGATTACCAGATATATATCGATTTGAAATTGTGGAACATATTTTTTCTTACATGTATACAAAAAACGAATATTTTAGAATTGATCTCAATATAGCCAGAGCAACAGCTACTAAATACCTCAAAGCATTAGAAGAAGAAGGTTTTTTTGTATCAGAGAAAGTAGGGAAAGAAGTTATCTATAAAAATGTACAATTATTCAACATAGTAAACGACCAATAAGAATTAATGTGTCATTCTAAAAAAGAATGATACCTTTTTTTTAGAATACATAAGAAAGAGGTAAGTGAAGTCGTATCAAAAGTCCAACTTTTTGGTATCATTTCAGAAAAGTTGCATATCGCTATTTTTTTTCTAGTTAGGAATCTATGTGTCCTAGAAAATCATAGCAGTGCAGTTGATTATACAAGGTTTATTTTTTTACTAAAAACGGCTAAATGGTGCTGTTTATGGATAAAACAAGAGTAAACTTTTTTTATGGGTAAATTATAATAATTATTATAGTTATGATATAATAAAAAAGGACTAAAAAGGGATGGTATATTATCATGGGAAATTTATATTTATATTTTTCAGGTACTGGTAATACAAAGTATGTTATCGATAAATTCAGTTTTTTATATGATGATGAATATATAAAACAATCAATTGAATATCAAAGTTTTAATTATCATAAAGCTATACTAGAAGCTTCAACTGTTATTATTGCTTATCCAATTCATGCAAGTATGATGCCATTTATAATGGATAAATTTTTAGATACATACAAAGAAGATTTTAGAAACAAAGAGATTATTACTATTGTTACTCAGATGTCTTATAGTGGAGATGGAGGAGCTTTAGCTTATTATAAATTAAAATCAGTTAAAGTGAAAATCCTTCATAGTATACATATTAGAATGCCTGTTAATATATCAGATTTCTTTTTATTTAAAATACAATCAATTGAAGAAATAAATAAAATAATTTTGAAAGCTGATAATTCAATTAAAGATATAGTAAATAAAATAAAATCAGGAAAAACCATTAAAATGGGAAGAAGATTCTATTCAAGAATTCTCGGGTTTACAATACAAAGAGGAATAAGTAAACCCTTTTTAAAAAAACTAAGAAAACGACTCTATATTAATCATGATAAATGTATAACTTGCAATAAATGTATTGATGTATGTCCTATGAAAAACCTATATTTAGAAGATAACTTAATTAAAACTAAAAATATATGTACTTTGTGTTATCGCTGTATTAATATATGTCCATCTCAAGCTATATCATTATTCACAAAAAAAGCGCCTAATACTCAATATATTAGAGATAAATTTAACTAAATAGATTATTGGTATAATAAAGTAAATTAATAATATCTATTTTTATTTGAAATGGAGAATATAATGAATGAGATAATTTATTTTCAACCAAATGCAAGCGATCCAATATTAGAAGAAAATGATGTTTTTGAAATAGTTAGAAAATATGTAAAAGATGTTAATGAAGTCGATTTTGTTGATGAAACTGGTGGTGAGTCAAGAGTATATTCTATTAATGATAAAATTATATTAAAAGTTCAAAGGCCTAATAGATTAAGAAATAAAACCAGTTTAGAAAAAGAAGCATTTTTTCTAAAAGAACTTGAAAAACATGAAGAGATAAAATCTCCTCATGTTTATGGTTATGGTAAATATAAAGGTATTGAATATGTTTGTATGTCTAAAATTAAAGGAAAAGCCTTTAAATATCTAGAGGTTGACTTAAAAAAACGCAAAAATATATTATTTGAATTAGGGAAAACTTTATATGAAATCCATAGTCTAGATAAAAAAACTTTTCAAGAATCAAAATTATTTCCTATAGATGAAAATCTTGAAGATGTTTTAGGAAGATTAAATTACAGATTCGTAAGGAATTTAAAGAAATTAAAAGGCATATCAGATTCTGAATTAGAATATGCTAAAGAATTGGGAAAGAATTTAATTAATAAAATTACCAAAATAGATTGTTTCGTTATATTGCATTCAAATCCAGCATTATCTCATACTTATGTAGATAGTAATTTTTTGTTCTCTGGACTAATTGATTATGGAGATTCTTTTATAAGTCATCCTATTTTTGATATAAAAAGATGGAACTTAACTGATAGAGTGCTTATTCTAAAAGGATATTTCTATAAAGAAAAACCAACTAAAAACTTTATTGATATATATAATATTGTTTATACTTTAGATAGTATTATTAAAATAT
>CAZSZZ010000144.1:0-3170 GCA_964611005.1 uncultured Candidatus Izemoplasmatales bacterium
GTATATACTCCATCTACTATACATACAAATGTTTTACAATCAAACTGCGAAATTTTAAAAGCAATCAATGAACATGCTTATGATTATTACAAAGTATTACAACGAAAACATATAAATAAATTTTGGAACAATACTCATCTTAAAATTCTTGGTGATAAAGAGAAAAATCAAATGTTACAATATAACCTTTATCAATTATACACAAGTGCCAATAATAATCCGAATTATAATATTCCAGCGAAAGGATTAACTGGTGAAGGTTATGAAGGCCATTATTTCTGGGATACGGAAATTTACATGATTCCCTTCTTTACTATCACTAATCCAACTCTAGCGAAAAATTTATTGCTTTACCGGTATCAACATTTAAAAGAAGCAAAGATAGAAGCTCTGAAGCAGGGTGTTCAATATGGTGTAAAAATACCATGGCGAACTATTGATGGGCGAGAAGCAAGTCCGTATTTCCTTGCAGGGAGTGCGCAGTATCATATCAATTCTGATGTAGCATACGCTACAATTAAATATTTTGAATATACAAATAATTTAGAATTTATGATAAAGTATGGTTTTGAATTATTACTTGAAACAGCTAGATTTCTTTATCATGCAGGCAATTTTAATAATGGCAGTTTCCATATATTAGGTGTTACTGGTCCAGATGAATATACTGCTTTAGTCAATGACAACTATTATACGAATACAATGGCTAAATATCATTTCAAATATGTTGTTAAATTCTATTACAAATATAAAAATGAATTGACAACTTATATTAAATTTTCAAAATTAACTGAACAGGAAATAAAAGCATTTCAAGAAGCTGCAGACAAAATAAGTGTTATACTGGATTCAACGCTTCAAGTGTTTGCACAAGATGATTCATTTCTTAAAAAACCTGAATTAGATATTAAGAATATTTCTGATGACAATTTTCCTTTATTACTTCATTATCATCCAATGTATATATACAAACATCAAGTTTTAAAGCAAGCAGATGTATTGCTTTCAATGTTTCTTCTAGACTATAGTAATTTAGAAATTCTCAAAAAAAATTTTGATTACTATCTAAAAAGAACAACTCATGATTCAAGTCTGTCTAAGTGTATTCATTCTTTAATAGCTTTTCGTCTAGGAGAATCTAACAAAGGTTATTCATATTTAGAAGATATATTAAAGATGGACTTGGAAAATACTAAGAAAAATACAAATCATGGGTTACATATTGCTAATTCAGGAGGAATTTACCTTTCTGTAATGTATGGAATCCTAGGGCTGAGAATTCGTTCGAATGGTTTGATAATACGACCAAATCTTCCAACAGAACTTAGTGGAGTTGAAACAAAAATTAAGTACCGTGATACTGAAATAAATATTTTGTTAAAAGATAAAATCCATATTACCGTATCACAGCCAATCAAATTAGGTATTTACAATGATATTGTTGAAATAATTGACGCTTACCATTGTGATTATAAATTTTAGAAGACTAAAATAAAAAAAATAGGAGGAAATTTATGAAAAAATTATTATTGTTTTTAGTCGCTTTTGTTGCAGTATTTGCTTTAGCAAGCTGTAACAAAACAACAACTGCTGTTGTGCAAACTACAGCTGGCACTACCGCTACTGCTCAACAGACATTGAGAATTTTCCAAAACAAAGTAGAAATCGACACAGCATTATCTGCTTACGCACAAGCATGGGGAGAAGATAACAATGTTGACGTTGAAGTCGTTACTTGTGGTGGAGACTCATGTTCGTATGGAACTCAAATTTTAGCTGAATTCCAAACTGCTGACCAACCTGACATCTTCGTTATTGAAGGTATGGGTGGATATAATCAATATTCAGATCATATTCTTCAACTTGATGGAGAAGCATGGATCTCAGACACAGATCTTGCATTTCAAGTTGATGGACATGTATATGGATTCCCTGTAGCTGTTGAAGGTTGGGGTATGGGATACAACAAAGATATCTTAGATGCTGCTGGAGTTGATCCTGCTACATTAACTACACAAGCTGGTTACCAAACTGCTTTTGACGCTATTGAAGCATACTACTTATCAGAATATGGTGAAAACTGGGCTGACAATTATGCTGTAGTTTCTATGGCTGCTGCATCTGGTATGACTTGGGTAACCGGTCTTCATAACTTCAATGGTTATTTATCAACTGGTTTAGATTACGATGATTCATCAGTTATTGATGATTTGAATAATGGTATTGTTGAAACTGACAGATTAGCTGCATATGCAGACTGGGTGAAATTATTATTTGATTATTCAGACGAAACAATACTTCTTGAAGGAACATATGATACACAAGTTCAAAAATTCGCTTCTGGACATGCTGCATTTATTCATCAAGGAAATTGGATTGATCCTAACCTAGTATCTTATTTTGATGAAAATGGTGGACAATTCCCTATGGGATATGCTCCTCATGCTTCAACTTCAGGTACAAGTGATTCAATCTTTGTAAGTGCACCTTCATACTATGTAATTAACAGCGAATCAGATTCTGCTGATGTTGCAAAAGCATTCTTGAATGACTTAGCAAGTACACAAGCTGGTGCTGAATACATGGTTAATGAAGCTGGAATGGTTCCTGCATTTAAATCAGTTACATTATTACCAAGTGGACCTCTTTCACAAGCTATGGTTCAATGGATAAGTGCTGGTAAGATTTATGCTTGGTGGCAAAATGATATGCCAAGTGGATTCGGTATGGAAACTCTTGGTCCAATCTACACTAACTTTGCTGCTGGTACTCTTACTGAAGCACAATTTATTCAAGCAGTTACCGATGCTATTGAAGCAATCCCTAACTCTTAATATTTGAATATTTGAATAAAAAAGACTTAATCTTCGATATGATACCTCTGAAGTAGACACTATAAAAAAGAAAGTAATCTTTTAAGAAATAAGGATTATGAGTAAAAATTATAGTAGATACCTTGGAGGTATTTTTATATGGTGTCCACTTATCAGAGACTAGTTCAGATGAACTAATATGACTTTTTATATATATTAATATAAATATCTTTTATAATATGTTATTATTTTAATGGTGATTAAAATGCAAAGATATTTTATAGAAAAAGATTCAATAAATGATAATCAAACTATAATCGAAGGAAAAGATTATCATCATATTAAAAATGTTATGAG
>CAZSZZ010000145.1:0-3072 GCA_964611005.1 uncultured Candidatus Izemoplasmatales bacterium
GCTTATATTTTTGCACAAAAAAAGGATAGAAATTATTACATTTTCAATTCTTTTAACAGTATTAATTCTAGCTTTTACATTAGAGCCTGTAAATCAAATGTTAGCTGGGTACAAAAATATACTAATAAGTCCTTCAGTATTATTAACAGATTACTTATTGGTTGGTGGATTGGCAGCTACTTTATTTAATGTATTCGTGACTATTTTTGTTAACTTAGTATTATTAAAATTTCTTAAAGTAAAAATCACAGGTTCAGTTTTTGCTTGTTTATTAACAATTGCTGGATTTTCTTTTTTTGGAAAAAACTTTTTTAACGCTTTACCTATGTATTTAGGAGTATATTTTTATACATTAGCCACAAAAACACATTATAAAGATCATATTCCAGTAATATTATTATCTTCAGGTATTTCACCTGTAGTAAGTTTTTTAATATTTGGAATAGGGTTGCCTTTAGGTTGGGGAATTGTTATAGGAATTAGTGTTGGAATTCTAATTGGTTTTATTTTACCAGGGTTTAATGCATATACATTGAAATTTCATCAAGGATATAATTTATATAATACTGGGTTTTCTATGGGTGTAATTTCTATGTTTATAACTGGTATTTTAGGTTCATTTAATTTAATAATTCCTAGAGGGACTGAAGTCGATAATTCTTATCATTCTCAATTATTAATAGCAATTATGATACTTTCTTCAATTTTTATAATTTTAGCTTTTATTGATAACCCTAAAGTTCTAAAAAAGTACCATATGATTTTAAAAGAATCTGGAAAATTAGTCACTGACTTTGTAGAAATTGGTGGAAAAGATGCCACGATATTAAATATTGGTATTATGGGATTATTATGTATAGTTTTAATAAAGGTTATCAATATTCAAATTAGTGGACCTGTTATGGGAGCGGTATTAACAGTGTTAGGTTTTTCGGCTTTAGGTAAACATCCATTAAATTCAATTCCTGTTATGTTAGGAGCTATTATCGCAATTGAGATAACTCCTTATGAATGGACTATTGGCACAACCTTATCTGTATTATTTGTTACTGGATTAGCTCCAATTGCTGGAAAGTTTGGTATAATAGCTGGTATAATAGCTGGATTTATTCACCTACTTGTGACTCCTCTTGCTTTAGACTTTCAAGGTGGTTTTGATTTATATAATAATGGATTTGCTGCTGGATTTGTAGCTGCTGTATTAGTGCCTACTTTTAATATTTTAAAAAAATCTAAAAATCATATTAGATTAAAAGAATAAAAAATTATTCAATTATAAATTATGATACGATATCTTTTAAGTAGACACAAAAAAAAGAATTATGTTATATATAAATAAAAGATAAACATGTTTAAGAATTCACATATATAATATAATTTTAAGATTTATTAATGTTAATAAAAATGAATTCATTAAAAATCTGTTTTATTGTAATTAAAAAGGCGCTCCTAAGTGGAGTGCCTTTTATCTTAATTAAATATTTTGAATTTTATTAATTAACTTTCAAAGCTTCTAGTGCAGCTTGTTGTGTATCTAACATTGCATACAATTCAGCTTGAGTTGTAATTGTTCCATCTAAAATTGCAGCGAATACAGCATCTGAGCATCCTTTAACTGCTCCCCATTCAGTGTATTCAGGAATCATTTGTAATCCCTCAACATTAGCAGAAGAAATAGTTGCAATACCCATTTTGATTATTTCATCTTTTGGAGTATTTCCTAAAGCAGAAGTTGCTTCAGCTAATGGAGGTACTGAACCTAATGCAGCATGAACAATTTGTTCTGGTGCAGTCATCCATTTAATGAATTCTCTTGCTAAATCTTCATTATCAGAACCTTTAATGATTCCAATACCGTGTCCACCAATGATTGTTCCAGCTTTTCCACTTTCGCCTTTAGGACCTGGGAATACTTTAAATTGTGCGGGAGCGTTAGTATAAACGGTTGATACTTGATTCATATGAGTGAAAGCAAGTTGGATTGATCCATTTTGTAATAGTCCAGATAAATCAGCTATATTAGCAGATTCAGGGTGAATTCCTCCCTTTAAGTACATTTCTAAAATATCAGACCATGCTCTTTTATTTGCATCGGTATTTAATCCTGGGAATGTTCCTTCTATAGTATCAGTATGAGATAATGCCATTCCGCCTATTTGATAAATAATCATTTTTGCAGCTTGACCTAAAATAGCTGTTTTTACATGATCACCATCTACCCAATTAACAAAATCAGTCCAAGTATAATTTCCGGCTAATACATCTTCTTCAGTTAATCCACTTGGTAAGTAGTTAAACGCATCTACATTTGCAATACTTAGGTATAAGTCAGTATTGATAGGGAAGAAGTATCTTGAATCACCACGATTTGTAGAACTATTAAACGCATCAGAAAATGTTCTATCGCTCATTTCGGTTTCGAGGTTTGATAAATCCAAGACATAATCATTACCATCAATATAGTTAACCATATCAGAATAATGTGCAATTAATAAGTCGGTAACAATATTATTTGATTCTTGTTCTGTTTTAATCTTATCAAATAATGCACCAGTTTCTGAATATACATCTAATTGAATAGTACAGTTATGAGCTTCTTCGAAGGCATCAAAAATATAATCTTGATATTCTTCTTTTTCATATACTTCTCTTACAAAAGAAGAAGATATTACTAATGTTCTATGCTCTTGCTGTGTTGTAGTATCAGCGCCTGCTGTTGTAGTTTTATTACAACCAGTAAAACTTAATGCAATAAGTGTAATTACTGCAAATAATAATAATTTTTTCATTTCTCTCTCCTTTATTTATTTTTTAATAACATAATTATAGCAAATACTTCTTTTAATTTAAACGTCACACGCCACAAATATCAAGCGCATACACTTAATAATATTGTTACATATACCAAATTACATTAAATTCTTTTATGATTTGTTAACTAGCTCTGAAATAATGATAGTTAATGATTCATAAGACAAATATTTTTTTGCTATATCAAAATTTTTATTAACTACTTTATAATACATATTTTTGTTGGATAAAATTTCAAATATTTTTTCAGCAGCTATTATT
>CAZSZZ010000146.1:0-2971 GCA_964611005.1 uncultured Candidatus Izemoplasmatales bacterium
TAATAAAACTAGTAATTATGAATCCAAAACATGAATTGATTATCACTAATTCTGATAATGTAGTTATTAATGACAATATAAGGGGATGGCAGCGTTCTACTAAACCACATACAATCTTTGAAATGAAAGAATTCATTCGTTATAAAAAAGAAGATAAGTCAATAATTAAAATAGTTTTAATTTACCCAAATTGTCACAATATTACTAAATATACTAATGAAAGTGATTGCTATATTGTACCTGAATTTAAAAAAGTTGATGGGTTATATTTTATTAGATATAATCAACTGATTAATTTTTTAAAAAAACAATAATATTTATCTTTACAAAATAAGTCTTTTGATTTAATATATTATATACATGCACCCTTAGCTCAGTTGGTAGAGCAATTGACTCTTAATCAATGGGTCGGGAGTTCGAGCCTCCCAGGGTGTACCAAAAACTGACAAGTTTATTCCAATTGGAGTAAACTTTTTTAATTTGTGTTTCAATGAAAAAAAAACTAGAAAACATACAAGATAATTGATAATTTCTGTTATAATGAAGCAAATAGGAAGATTAACTAGTAATTCAGGATTAGATAATAAGCCACAATTAAGAAGAACTAATAAAATCAATTCAATATATTCATCTTTAGCGATTGAGAATAATACTTTAACAAAAAAACAAGTTAAAGATATTATTAACGATAAATTAGTTGTTGGATCTAAAAGAGATATTCTTGAAGTTCAAAATGCTATTAAAGTATATGATAATATTTCAGAAATAAATCCATTTAATGAGAATGATTTATTGAAATATCATAGAGTTATGATGGATTCACTTGATGATGATGCTGGAAGATATCGCTTAGGCCAAGAAGGAGTATTTGATGGTAATAAAGTTATTCATTTAACTCCTCCCGCTGATATAGTCCGAAGTTTAATGAATGATTTATTTGAATATCTAAGTAATTATGAGGAAAATATATTAATTAAGTCAGCTGTCTTTCGTTATGAATTCGAATTCATACATCCTTTTATTGATGGTAATAGTAGAATGGGAAGGTTTTGGCAAACATGTATATTAGCAAGTGAAGAGAAAATATATACTTATTTACCTATTGAGTCAATTATAAAAGAAAGACAACAAAAATATTATGACTCAATAGCTTTATCCACTAAAGAAGGTAATTCCAATATTTTTATTGAAGTTATATTAGATTCAATTCTAGAAAGTTAAAATAGAATAATGGAAGAAGCTAGTAAATATAGCCAATATCAAGGTGTTCAAGTAAAGAAACTATTACAAGTATTGGAAGATGATTATCCATATACATTGAGAGAATTGTTGAATATTTTAGATTTGAAATCAAGAGTTTCATTTAAAAAGAATTATCTAAATCCTGCAATTAATGCTGGATTAATTAAAATGACACTTCCTAAAACTCCAAGTAGCAGAAATCAAAGTTATATTAGGAAATAGATAGTTAATTGATAAAAGTAAAGCAGCTAATTGATTTTAGCTGCTTTACTAATAGAAATTATAAGGGCCAAAAGGCATCAGAGTAGGTGCCGAAATTGATTTATCACTCATTGTAGGGCTAAATATAGTCATTATATTTTTGTACTTATTGACTCTTAATCAATGGGTTGGGAGTTCGAGCATATCAAGCTTTATTCAATAATATAATTTGCTTTATGATTTTCGTAAAAGCTTAAAAACATCGTTTATTTAAATGGTGTTTTTTTTGAAAAAAACTCAATAAATGCAAGCGATTTCAAAACATTTATAAATCATATTATTTATTCCTTTACAATGGTATCTTATATACCTTATAATAGATGTGAAAGCAAGGTGATATAGTGTTAGAAATTAATGGTTCTAATATGACAATAAACTCTTTTTCTAAAGTTGTATTAGATTATGAAGAAGTAAGAATTTCAAGCTCTAGTAAAGACGCTGTAATTAAAGCCAGAAATTTTGTTAAAGAAGTTGTAAAATCAGAAATTCCAACATATGGAATTAATACAGGTTTTGGAAAACTTTCTGATGTTTCAATTGATAAAGAAAATTTAAGTAATTTACAAGTTAATTTACTTAAAAGTCATGCTTGTGGTGTTGGAAAACCATTTTCTGAAGCGATTGTCAGAGGAATGTTACTATTACGAATTAACGCATTAATTAAGGGGTACAGTGGTATTCGTTTTGTGGTTATTGAGAAGATGTTGGAACTTTTAAATAAAAATGTGATTCCAGTTGTATATTCTCAAGGAAGTTTAGGAGCGAGTGGAGATTTAGCACCTCTAGCGCATATGGCACTCGTTTTATTAGGAATGGGTGATGTAGTTTATAAAGGAAAAACAATGTCCGCAAAAGAAGGTTTAAAACTCGCCTCTATTGAACCATTAGATTCATTAGAAGCTAAAGAAGGACTTTGCCTTATCAATGGAACTCAAGCTATGACTAGTGTAGCTGCTTTAGCAGTTAAAAAAGCTTATGATTTAATGTACTTATCAGAAAATGCATTTGCATTATCTATGGAAGCTTTAAATGGTATTACAGATATATTTTATGATCAAATACATGTATTAAGAAACCAACCCGGTCAAATTCAAGTTGCGAAGACTTTAAATGATGTTTTAAAAGATTCGAAACTAACAACAAAACAAGGAGAATTAAGAGTACAAGATGCTTATTCACTTAGATGTTCGCCTCAAGTTTTAGGAGCTAGTTTAGACGCTATTAAATATTGTAAAAATGTCGTTGAAAATGAAATGAATGCAGTTACGGATAATCCTTTAGTTTTTGAAGATATCAAAAAGGTTATCAGTGCTGGAAATTTTCATGGACAACCAATTGCTCTTGCGATGGATTTCTTAGCCGTAGCGATTAGTGAACTCGGAAATATATCTGAGAGAAGACTTGAAAGAATGGTTAATTCAAGTTTAAGCAATGGATTACCACCTTTCTTAGTTAAAGAACCAGGAAT
>CAZSZZ010000147.1:0-2936 GCA_964611005.1 uncultured Candidatus Izemoplasmatales bacterium
GATTTAGATGCTAATAAATATGGGTATTTTGCTAAATTATATAAAGAAAATAAAGTCTTAAAAAAAGAAACTTTAATAGATTCGTTAACAGAAGTATATAATAGAAAATTCTTAGATTATCAAATTACTACATGTATTAAAGAATTTGATATTTTTGGGACGTCTTTAGGAATATTATTTATTGATATTGATCATTTTAAAAACATAAATGATAATTATGGGCATAATATAGGTGATGAAGTATTAAAAACTGTAAGTAAAAATATAAAATTAAATGTTAGAAAAAATGATTTTGTCGGCAGA
The DNA here is from genome assembly GCA_964611005.1 of uncultured Candidatus Izemoplasmatales bacterium. Classification (GTDB taxonomy): domain Bacteria; phylum Bacillota_I; class Bacilli_A; order Izemoplasmatales; family Hujiaoplasmataceae; genus 4572-104. Next base: position 304 of record CAZSZZ010000147.1, read on the forward strand.
TATGGTGGAGAAGAATTTGTAGTAATATTAAGAGATATATCAGAAAACGATTTGAAGAAAATTGCTGAAAAAGTTAGAATATTAATCCAAGATTCTACTTTTAAAATTAATAATTATTCTATAAATGTAACAGTATCGATAGGAACTGCTGTAGAAAAAGAAGGCATGAACATAAATGAACTATTAAAAGTAGCTGATACCAATATGTATAAAGCAAAATTAAATGGAAGAAATAAAGTAGTATAGAAACATAACCATTATCCTCACAAAATATTCATAAAGTTGTCAAATGAATTTCACTTTTAATATGTATACTATATACATAAAACGAATTTTCGTTTTCTCCCCCCTCAAATTTAATATATATTAATAAAATAACATCGAAAGATGTTATTTTATTTTGTAAATAAAGTTAAATATATAATATATAAACAATTGACAGATTGTTAAACTATGATATCATAATAAGGGATATGTAAATAAAAGAAACAGGAGAAGTACCCAAGAGGCTGAAGGGGCTGGCTTGGAAAGCTAGTAGATCTTTAATCGGATGCAGGGGTTCGAATCCCCTTTTCTCTGCCAATATTTATAGAGATTATGACTCGAATGGTTTTGATGCATATAACCACAATTATTCTAATAAAGATGACTTGTATAAATTTATAGATTCGGATTTAAGTAATGCTGAAAACATGTTTATTTCTGGAGTTATAATTAAAGATTAAGGAGAGTTTATATGAGAAAAATAATATTATTTTTATTGATTATAGCTAGTATGGTAGTTTTATCGGGTTGTACACATTCTGAGTCTAGACAAACAAATGTTGCTTGGGACTCTGATGATTTTGAGTTGCATTTAAGGACACAAGGTGGAGAATCAAGCAAGGTATATGGGACAATTGAAATTGAAAACAATGTGATTGAAATTGTAGGGATGTTTTATTGGAATCAATCTAGCTTATGTATTTATACAAGGAATCAGGTTGAGAGTAATGAAGTAGATCTTGATGATGTAGATCCTTATATTATTTTTGATATAATACCTGTGTTCCTAAGTAATTCATCAATCAAGTTGAAAACGAGAGAAAACGAACCGGGGTATGATATACTGGGTGATTTAAAAATAACTTTAAATATTTCTGAGATTAAGAATGAAGATAGAAATGCTAAATATTTTTTATTAACAAGTTGGTATAATGAAACTTCCGGTATATACTTTCATAATAACTATAACACAATATACTCAAACATCTCTTATGGAACTATCCAAGTAGAAGACAAAAAAATTGATATTGAGTTTATCTATATAGATGAAGAAAACTATGTAATACAGGAAGTTGAAAGTAGTCAGTTAATTATTTCTGGAGAGTATTATTTAGATGGTGATAATCTAGTATTGTTAGTAGATAATGATGAGTATTTTCAAAATCAATATGAAAGTTTGATTTTTTTGCCTTTGGCAGAATATGCGTAAACAAGTTATCGGAGTTGTTCTAGTTATTCTTTTTTTTGCAAACTTAGGGAATATTGTGATTTGGCATATCAAAGATGAAAATTATGTTTATAATAAAAATATTAATAGCGTTGTTGAACTTAAGGCTTCTTATGGAATATTAGAGGCTACTGGAACAGGAGTAGTTGTTACTAATGATGGTATGATTTTAACAAACTATCATGTAGTTACATATGCTGAATCGAATGAAACTTATGTGTATGATAATATTGAAGTTAGATTACCTACACAAGATGATTATTACCAAGCAGAAGTTGTCAAGACTGATTTTGAGAATTATATGACACTATTACAGATAATTGATTATGATAAGACGTATGGATTTGAAAAAATCATATTTGGAAACTCAGATAGTGTTAAAACAGGAGATCCATGTTATGCGCTGGGTAATGTTGGCGGTATCAGTATTTCGTTTTCAAAAGGTATGATAAGCAATAAAGGTATTTCAATTAAAATGAATGATGCAGAAAACTCGTATATTCAATCGAATATAGATATATCAAAGGGTTCTAGTGGAGGTGCATTACTAAATGAGTATGGAAATCTTATAGGACTTACTACTTTAAGATTAAAAGATGCATCAGGTAATACAATATTAGGATTTGTGTATTCTATCAAGTTAGAAGATATCATTGTCTTTATCAATGAGTGAAATATTCAATAAGCGAGACCTCTGAATGATCTTGCTTGTTTTTTTCAAGGATTAATACTAATAAATGAAGTGATAACAAAAAAGTAGACTGTATTAAACTATTTAATATGTCTACTTTTACTATATCACTAGAATTGTATCAGGCTTTTTTTTGCACTATATAGGGCTGTTTCACTATTTCTATTTATTTTTACAGACTAAAAAGTATGTAGGTTTTACCAATTATTGGATGAATGTATGAAATTTCTACACGATTACAATTTGAAATACACGATTTAAAATGAGTTTACACGATTAAATAAAGAAACTATCATTGATAATATATCTTCTTTAATAAACTCCTTCAGAGCCAGATATACTTTAATCGAATGTAATACTTCATCTTGATCCACCTCTATCCTGCCTACTTGAGCCTTCACCTGATTCCATTTATGTTCAATATCTATTAAAGAAACATCTGCCATTTTC
>CAZSZZ010000148.1:0-2902 GCA_964611005.1 uncultured Candidatus Izemoplasmatales bacterium
GATTAACAAAGTAAAAATATAACTAAACACTTATTTACATTATACTAAAAATTATTATAATATAAATTCCAGAAGAAAAAGCCCAAAAGGGCTTTTTTATACTGTTTATATCATTAGTTGGAACTATTTGTGATACAGCTCGTTGTAACATTTTAAATTGCAACTTATTCAATATAATCTATCAACTTAGAGAGTTCAAATTTCACATCTTCAAAATCAACGTCATCCACATAATAGTTTTTACTCACAAAGTTGTCCCATCTCAATATAAAGCCAGTATCTTCTTCTAAAACATTTATAAACTCTTTAAACCCTACTTTATCAATTGTGGTTTCTCTATATTCAAAAGTAGTATGAATTGCTTTATTTAAAATCTTTAGATCAAATAAATTCTTATGCAACTTCAATAGTATGTAGATATCATAAAAATCTTTCATTCTACTGTTTCCAACTCTTTTATCTATAATTGCTTGAAATTTCTCTGCTAGTATCGTTTCGACTGTATAACTCTTAATCTCGATTAAATTATTATCAATGATTTGCTTGTACTTATAAGTTTTCTCAACTGGTGTTATTGGATCACCAGATGCTAAATCGATATGAAATGGAACTTTAATATTGTCTAACTTAGCAATCAATGATATCTGATATCCAATGTATGTACTTAACTCCATGATTTCAGTAACGTTTAATACTTGAAATGATACATCATCCTTCAAATCTAATTGAATAATTTGATAGATTATATCTTTCAAATTGTTTTTGTCAAACTCAATGTTTGAAACTGAAAAATCCATATCAATGGTGGAACGTTCTGTTATACCAAGCAAAGAAGATAACAAGAACCCACCTTTTAAAATGAATGAATTTTTGTACTTACTATTTGCTAATCTATCTAAAAATCGTTCAAAGAAATAAACTTGCAATAGAATATTAAAAGATACATCTTTTTCTTTTGAAACTTTATGGATTAAAGCTGTTAGTTTGTTCTTGTTCATCATATCACATCCAATAGTTCGTTTATTCGATTAGAAATTCGTAAGATTTTCGCATATTGACGTAGTTTTTGATAATCTCTTTCTGGATGGTTTTTATACCCAATAAGAGCCTTTTTAAATATCTCAACATCAATCTTTTGACGAAATCTAACAAGATCACAAATGGTTCGTTCCATATCGTAACATGCAACCTTGTTACCAAACATTGTCTTTTTCATAGTACGCCCAAGAGAATAATATTTCTCTATCGTTTTGTGAATAATTACATCTTTATCGATATGACTACTGTTGTAATGGGTAGGTAGGGTAATTTCCATTTGATAAGGAATACGATCTGTTAGTTGATGGAGATAAAGTGCAGAAGAAAAAGAAAAGATTGCTCTTTGGTTTTTTTGGTATAAGAGGTAATATTCATCAAAAATTACTTCTTCCGTACTATAGATTCCCCTATCAATCCGTTGAAGACTACCTTCTTTTACCATTCTCGTTAGATAAACAGATGGAATCTCCCCGCCTTCCAGCATTTGACTAGTGACAATCCCATTATTCTCATTTGCTAGTTTCATTATCTTATTATAATAATCCATGTCAACCAGTTCCTTTCACGCTTATATTATATCATTCTTTGAGCGTATATGCAACAATATGATTCAAAAAAAAGACTCGCATTTTGCGAATCTTCAATATAGATTATTTTCACTGTAATACATTTATTTTCATTATACTTTAATTAATTAACCATTCTTAAGTTATTACCTTTTGTAATTTAGTAGCTTTAAAGGGAATATCCAAACATTTCTTAATTTGCCATCTCTTAAAATTAATAATTTATTCTTTTTAATACTCTTTCTTAATAAATATGTTTACTTAAATAATGTTTCATCCAGTTGCAATACATTAATGAACTCTTTGATATCATTTAGCTCTGTTTGGTATTCAGTTAATATGGATGAATCTACTTGTTTAAATGGTTTAATATCAAAATAATCTTTTCTGGAATCAATTGCTATATATAACTTTTCATCTATAAAAGAAAAAGATATCTTATCTAGATACTTATCATCCATATAGAGTAATCGTTCCATCATTTGCGGTGTCAAGATATAAAATGCTTCTTCATCGTCTCTTGCATAAATTTTTAGTTTAGAGTTGAACTCAATATTCTCAGTTTTGATCTTATGAAAACAAGAGAATGGTCTAAAGTGCATTGATTGCAACAATAAGAGATTGTGTTTGAATTTCTTTGGAAAATCAAATTCGTAGAAACGACCTTGAAATACCGTAACTACAGTAGTCGTTTTTCCATTGCTATGGACTTCTTTTTGGAGCACATCACTACATTTGAAATTGATACCTTCACTTTTTCCTTCAATTAAGTCTTTAGAGTGATATCTAGAGCATTTCTTTCGTAATCCAGAAGCAATAACTTCTTCTTCAGAAAATCCTCTATCATAGTAATATGAGCTATCTGGAAAGATCTTTTTCAATTCCTTGGTTACAAATATCTTTTTGAAATCATTACTGATTGCTTTTATCTTTTTTATGTTATAGTTGGCGTATAATCCGCCACCTAGAAAAGGAATAGCATTAATAAAGAATGTGCTAAAGGTCCACTAGAAGCCATAGACTTTGCTAATAGAATATAGGTAATAAATGCTATACCTATAACGACAAAGCTTATTATTATTCTTGTCTCATATTTTGATTTTTGTTTGTTGATTTCTTCATACATGTAGTTCTCCTATTTATAAATCATTTTAAAATTTTTTATTATAATTTATTATATTTTTTACTTGTACCATAGGCTTTATCAACTGGATACTTTTTATTGTTTATTTCTATTTTTTTATTTGTAACGTCAAGTAAACCAATATCTAATTCTTTACATAACAAAAGAATATATC
>CAZSZZ010000149.1:0-2862 GCA_964611005.1 uncultured Candidatus Izemoplasmatales bacterium
AAGAAGAAATCAAGTAATTCATCGATATTTAATATCGATGTGTTATTTTTTATAAAATTTGGAGGATACCATGTTAGTTATAAAACGAAATGGAGAAAAAGAAGAATTTGATTTAAATAAAATTGCTCATGCATTAAGAAAAGCATACTTAAGTGTTAATAAAAAAATAACTCAAAAAGAATGTATCGAACAAGCAAAAATTATAACTAGCGATTATAATGAAGGTGATGAAATTAATATTGAAAAAATCCAAGATAATGTAGAACTATTTTTGATGGAAACTAAAAATTATGAAGTTGCCAAAGCTTATATTAAATTTCGTGAAAAACAACGAATTGATAGAGAACATCCTTGGAGTGATAATGATGAGCGTCAAGATTTAATATTAGAAAAATATTTATTGCATAATGAATCAAAAAGAGCTTTTTTAAAGAGAGTTTCTTTTGGAAGACCATCTTTAGAAAAAATATTAAGACATAAAGAAGCTATTTTTGCAGGAAGAAACTTATATGCAATAGGAAGAGAAGGTAATATTACTGGCAGCAATTGTTATGTTACAGAAGATCCTGAAGATAATCTAGAAAGTATCTACAAAGTAGATTATCAAATAGCTAGGACATATAGTTATGGCGGAGGACAAGGATTAAATCTATCTAAATTGCGCCCTCGTGGAGCGAAGGTTAATAATAGTTCTAATACAACTCCAGGAATTATGGTTTTCGCAGAAAAATACTCTCATACAACATTAAATACCCAACAAGATAATAGAAGAGGAGCTTTAATGCTCGTTTTAAATATAGATCATCCAGATATAATTGATTTTGTTACTACGAAATTAGATTTAAATAAGATTAATGGAGCTAATATTTCTGTAGCTTTGACTGATGAGTTTATGGAAGCTGTTGAACGCGATGATATTTGGAAAATGGAATTTGAGACTCCATATGAGATAATAGTAAAAACAGTAAAAGCAAAGAAATTATTAGAATTGATTGCTTATTCAGCTCATACAATGGGTGATCCTGGAATAATGTTTATTAATCATATGAATAACTACCATTTTCTAAGTGAATATGAAGAAGTTAAATTTACAGCTACAAATCCTTGTGGAGAACAACCATTAATGCCTCATGGGTCATGTAATCTAGCTAGTGTAAACTTAAAAGCCTTTGTAAGAAAACAATTTACTGATGAGGCATATTTTGATTTCGAACGTTTTGATTATGTTGTTACTGAAATGATATATTCTCTTGATGATTTATTAACTATGTTAGGAGACCGTCATGCATTAAAAGAACAACGAGATCATGTTATAAAATATCGTGAAGTTGGACTTGGATTAATGGGATTGGCTGATTTAGCTTTAGCTATTAAAAAACCATATGGTAGTAAAGAGTTTATTAAATTTTTAGATGTATTAATGAAGAGAATGATTAATACAGCTGCTAAAGCAAGTGCATTAAATGCAAAAGAAAAAGGAACTTTTCCAGTATATGACTATAAGAAAATATCATCATCAAGATTTTATAAAGAAACAATTACACCCGAGACTGATGCCATTATAAAGAAATACGGTTTAAGAAATAGCAGGTTGTTAAGTGTAGCTCCAACTGGATCTATTAGTAATATTCTTGGAGTAAGTGGAGGAGTAGAACCATTTTTTCAAATTAATTATACGAGAAGAATAATTAGTATGTTTGATGAAGAAAAGAAAATTACTGTATGGGAAAAAACTCCAGTTGAAATGGCAAAAGCATTAAATATTGAGCCAGAAAATCTCCCTGAATGGGCTAAGATTACATCACAAAATATTAAGTTTTCTGAACGTGCTAATGTACAAGCAACTATTCAAAAATATGTAGATACTGCAATTAGTTCAACCTTTAATTTACCAAATACCGCGACTGTCCAAGATGTTATGGATATATATATGACGGCTTGGAAAAAAGGATTTAAAGGAGCTACGGTATTTAGAGACCGTTGTGCTAAAATTGGTATTTTATCAGGTATTAATGAAAATACTGAAGATTTGAATCCGGGTATACCTCCTAAAATGCATGTAGAGGAAAGTTGGCACAATAAATTAACAGGAGAAACTAAAAAATATATAACTAATATTGTTATTGAAAATCAAAAATATATACCAAATAAAATGGACAAAGAACTTTGTCCATTATGTGGATCTGTTTTGATAAAAAGACAGGGCTGTGTTCAATGTAGTAATGATTTATGTGATTATGAAAAATGTGCAGTATAAAAAAAGAGAAGAAATTCTCTTTTTTTCTACACATTAATGTTAATTTCTTATTTTTATATATTTTTATTTATATGGTAAAAAAAAAACATCAAATTTGATAAAAAAAAGTTGCATTTTATATACAAATTTGATAATATATATATCGGCCTTTTAAATCGGTTATGCACGCACCCCGCATACAATGCTTATAGCATAATCCAATTAGGCGGAGATAGTGCGCTTATAGCTCAATTGGATAGAGCATTTGACTACGGATCAAAAGGTTTCGGGTTCGACTCCTGATGAGCGCGCCATTACGGGAAGTAGCTTAGCTTGGTAGAGCGCCTGGTTTGGGACCAGGAGGTCGCAGGTTCAAATCCTGTCTTCCCGACCATTAGATTAAAAGGAGTAAGGAAACTTACTCTTTAAATTTCTATGGACCCTTAGCCAAGTGGTAAGGCACGGGACTGCAACTCCCTCATCGTCGGTTCAAATCCGGCAGGGTCCTCCAGGTTGATTATACCGAGTTTATTTCTAATCATTAAACGGCTAAATACCGCCGTTTAGCGGTTAATTGGGAATAAACTCTTTTTATATATTTAAGTAAAATCACTTATTTCGCAAGT
>CAZSZZ010000150.1:0-2845 GCA_964611005.1 uncultured Candidatus Izemoplasmatales bacterium
CTATTAAAATTGGTATGCTAGATGCTAAAATTTGATTGGCAATTTTATTTAATTTTGACTTAGTTATTTTCATCATTAACATCCTTTCTAATTCCAGCCATCAAATAACCAATTTCCTCTCTTGTTGTATTATTCGCATCAACTTCTCCTATTATTTCTCCCTTAAACATAACAAGAATTCTATCTGATAAATTCATAATTTCAGATAATTCACTTGAAACAAGAAGAATCGACTTTCCTTGTTTCTGAAGTTTCAATAAATTATTATGTATATATTCAATTGCCCCAATATCTACACCTCTTGTAGGCTCAGCAGCAATTAATAGATCAGGATCAGAATCGAATTCTCTAGCAACAATTATTTTTTGTGCATTCCCGCCAGAAAGGGAAGATATTTTTCCTTTTCTATCGGATACTCTTATATCATATTTATCTATTAGAGTATTCATTCTTTCAAGCATTTTCTTTTGACTTATAAAACCATATCTACAAATTTCTTTCTTACCATGATAACCAGCAATCATATTCTCACTAATTAACATATCCTTACAGAGACCTTTTTCAAAACGATCTTCAGGAATAAATGCCATTTTAGATTCTCTAAGTTTTTTAGGCCATAAATTTGTTATTTTTTTGCCTTTCATAAAAACTTCGCCACTCGTTGCTTTCAATATACCTGAAAGAATATCAAGTAACTCGCTTTGTCCATTTCCTTCTACGCCTGCAATTCCTAGAATTTCTCCTTCATGAATATCAAAAGAAATTTTGTTTACAACCTTGATTCCATCAGAATTAATTGTTGATAGATTTTTCACACTATAAATAACAGGCTCATTCTTATAATTTTTATAAGTTTTATCAGCCCTAAGTAAAACATCTCTTCCTACCATTAATCTGGCAAGTTCTCTACTTGAAGTGTTTTTTGTTATTAAATTACCAATAACTTTTCCCTGTTTTATTACAGTAACAGAATCGCTTACTTCAATTACTTCCTGTAATTTATGAGTTATCAAAATTATTGTTTTATTTTTACTTTTTAATTCTCTTAATGTATCAAAAAATGTTCTAATTTCCTGAGGTGTAAGAACCGCAGTAGGTTCATCAAAAATTAATATTTCGACATTTCGGTAGAGCATTTTTAATATTTCAACTTTTTGTTTAGCTCCTACAGAAATATTTTTAATTAAATCTGTTGATGAAATTTGAAATTTATATTTTTTAATTAAATTTTCTACTACTTTTATTTCTTTTTTCTTATCAATGATTCTTAACGGGAAAGATTTCTTTCCTATTTTATGATGAACTTCTAATTCTGTTCCTAACAATACATTTTCGTAAACCGTTAAACTAGGAACTAATTTAAAATGTTGATGCACCATACCGATGCCGTTTTTAATAGCATCGGTTGGTGAATTGAATTTAACTTCTTTATCTTTTATAAATATTTCTCCTGATGTTGGTTTAAACATGCCATATAACATATTCATTAATGTGGTCTTTCCAGCGCCGTTTTCTCCAACAATTGCTTTTATTTCTCCTGCTTGAACTGATAGATTAATTTTATCATTAGCAATAAATTCTCCATATTTTTTTGTTAAATCAACAGTTCTAATTATTTCCACATTAATCACCTTTTTAATAATTTAGTTTACTTTATTTATATTTGGTAAAGAATCAACATCTAGTGTTTCTCCTGCTTGTGCATCAGTTACATCAATTGTTCCATTACTAATATCTGTTTTTAATTGTTCGATTTCTGCTTTTATTTCTACCCATTTATCTTGAGCTGCTTGAGAATCTGAAATATACCCTTCAATAACTGATAAGTCTGTAATTCCAGTTGCTCCAGAATTTAAATCGTAAAAGAAATCTTGTCCACCAATTGAAGTTCCATTTAGGTATTGATCAATTAAATCGTATACAGCAATATTAGTGTTTTTAAGAACTGATGTTAATACTGAACCTGGTACTGATGCATCTTGATTTGCATCAACATCAATTGCTAATTTTCCATTATCTGCTGCTGCATTTTTCATATTAGTTGATACTCCACCAGCTGCAGCAAATACAACATTAGCTCCGCTTTGATAATAAGAATTTATTGTATTGTAATTTTCTTGTGAAGCACCAAATCCTGCTGCATATGTTTCATATAAATCATATGTAACTCCTAATTCTGTAGCAATATAGTTTACACCTTCAGCAAATCCATATCCAAAAACTGTAATTCCTGCTGATTGTGTTCCACCAACAAACCCTACAGCTCTAGCTTCTGATGTAGGAGTAAATGAATAATCTTCAGAATCAAATAAAACTTCATTGTTTTCATTTACCAATACAGATAAAGCTCCAGCTAAAAATGATGATTCGTTTACATTAAATAAAACTTCAGCTACATTATCATGAATTTTATTTCCATTTTCATCTGTATTTGCAAATGCATTAAAAACTACAAATGTTGTGTCAGGATATTTTTCTGCTAATGATTGCCCAGTACCATCATCTGTAATAAGTGCACCAAAATTATATTCTAATGAAAATACTAAATCATATCCATCTTCAGCCAATGTTTCAAGTGAACCTGGTACATCTTCACTAGTGTCAACTACTTGGGTTTGAATATTAAAGTCTTCTGCGGCTTTGTTTAATCCTTCAATTGCAAATTGATTATATCCATTATCATTTGCTCCTGCAGCCGATACAATCAACCCTACTTTTACTACTTGTTCTTCAGTTGTTGTACTTCCACATGCAAAAAGAGTGAAAGATGCAACAAATACAAAAAATACTACTAATAATTTTTTCATAATTTCCTCCATTTTCCTATATTATTAATCTATTTAAA
>CAZSZZ010000151.1:0-2819 GCA_964611005.1 uncultured Candidatus Izemoplasmatales bacterium
ATAAAAATAATATCTGTAGGTAAAATTAGAGAAGAATATCTAAGATTAGGAATAAAAGAATATTCAAAAAGATTATCTAAATATTGTAATTTAGAAATGATTGAAGTTAAAGATGAAAAAGCTCCAGATAATCTTTCAGATAAAGATATAGAAATCATAAAAAATATTGAAGGGAAAAGAATATTATCTAAGATAGCTAATGAATATATTATTCCATTAGCTATTAATGGTAAACAATTATCATCAATAGATTTAGCTAAAAAAATGAATGATATTTTAAATTATCATTCATCTGAAATATGTTTTATTATTGGAGGATCTCTAGGATTGTCAAAAGAAGTATTAAACAAAGCTAATTTTACATTATCTTTTTCTAGTATGACATTTCCTCACCAATTAATGAAATTAATACTGTTAGAACAAATTTATCGTTCATTTAGAATTAATAATAATGAGCCTTATCATAAATAGTTTCAACTAATGACATGCGTAGTATAACAAAGCCCTTTTGGGCTTTTTATTATGAGTCCTTTTATGGCCTGTTTTTTATAATTAACTGTGTTATAATATAAATAAGAGATAAGTGGGGAGAAAGGGCACTCGCTATATAAGTTTCCTTTTTTATAGAAGAAAATAAATGGGTAGATATAGAATGAGAAAAAAATATGAAGAAGGATTATTGATTTTGATTGGGTTTGCCATATACTTAATTTATATGCTTATATCATCTATAATAAATGGAATAGGTAGTCTTTTTGATAATAATGGAGATTTGATTGGGCTAGCCTTTATTTATATATTGGTTATTGGTATACCTGTATTGTTGATAGTGTTGTTTTTGAGATGGATAATAATAAGAAGAGAGCAATATGTGATGACAAAGAGTTTGATGATAATCAAACTTGATGATTTGAATCTTGGATTCACATTCAATAAGATTAATAGTGAATATAGTTATCATGATAGTCATCCAAATAAACGCAAATTTGATCGTGATAACCCTTTGAAATTTGCCGAGAGACATGTGTATTCCAATATTGATTATTATCTAGGTATTCTAGATGATATCAGCTTAAACAAAATAATGTTCCAAGATTACTTAACAAAATATATTGAGCTTAATATATTAAAAGGTAGTACGAATTTAAATGAATCTAAAATCAAAGAGAAGAACTTTATTAAAATTGAAAATAGATTATATAAAAGACTAAAACTACTTCCACCTGTAACAAATTTCTCCATATTATATAAAATCACTTATACAAGTCCAAAGGGAAAAAATCACTATGCTGATTCAAGACGTTTGGAAAGTAGTGAGATAGAAAAGATTGCTAACAGAGTGAAGAAGGATATTAAATATAAAAAAACTAGACAGTATACCATTCAGCTAGAAAGGTCCAAGCTTACCAGCAGTTTAAGATATGACATCATGAAAAGAGATAATTTTAAGTGCCAAATATGTGGTTCTACACAGGCTGATGGTGTAAAACTTCATGTTGATCATATATACCCAGTGTCAAAAGGTGGTAAAACAGAATATAGTAACTTAAGAACACTCTGTGATAGATGTAATCTGGGCAAAAGCAACAAGATTGAATAAATAAGTATCTATTTGTTTCACAAAACATCATCAATTATATATAATTAAATAGAAAACAAATAAGGATAATATGAAATAGCTCGCATGAACTGCTTTTATTTTTGAAGGAGGGTTTCATGGGTTTTAAAGTTGTGTTTAACAATATTTCCACTAGTAATGAGTTGAATAGAGTTGCAAATGCTTATGTAATCGACTTTAGATCATTATCTAGACAAAACCTTGTAGAAGCTATAATTAAACCTGCACCACAATACTCTCATAAGGGTAATGTTCAAAAGACATTGGGTGAATGCCTGTATCACGATAATAGAGACTTGAGAATTATAACACCAATACTTATAAAATATGTTCTATTAAATAAAGATGATTATAAGTTTGAACAACAGATAGTAAATAAATCCAATGAGTTTTCTATTGCTAAAAATTACCCTAGAAAACATGAGTTGGAGTTGTTTTCTTTCGTTTTAGAAACAGCATGGGATAGTGAAGATTCTATCTCAGTGAACGAGGAAAACCTAATTGTTAAGATTCAACATAAACTTTGTATATCTTAAACTGAGTATATGATTTTAGAGTCGCAATTAGGAAAATTTCCCCAAAAAAAATATTATTTATTCAAAAGAGGAAATTGATGGAGTAAAAAGAGAACTTTAGATAGCGGGATTATTATTCAAAGTCAGAAATGATGATGACATTGATTTTGAACTTATTCCAACTGAAGTTGTCGAAACTATTAGAGATATCTATAGAATTGAAATTTAAAAACAAGGGTATGTGAAATTGTTAGAAGACAAATGTTTACGTTCTAAAGATTATCTTATTGATATCATTACTAGAAGTGGAATCAATATATCTAAACACCTAAAAGTAAATGAACTTTAAGAAATAATAATTAATGATGTTAAACCATCAATACTTTTAGGCGGTATTAACTATAGAGATGGATTATCCAGTGATATGTTATGTATGATTGGGTAAAAGAACTCTTCGTTTGAAAAAAAATTAGCTTCGCAATAGATGATATTCTAAAAAATTGTAAGGTTTTAGTTGAGAATATTTATACCTCGGAGTTTAAAAAGTATAATATTGCATCGCGAATTACTACTTTTAGAAACTCTGTAGCCCATGGTGCTGGAATAGAGTGATATAAATATAGGAATAAAAGTAAGCGTCAAACAATACATATCTAGACAAACAAAAAACCCTGATAACTGCTAAG
>CAZSZZ010000152.1:0-2743 GCA_964611005.1 uncultured Candidatus Izemoplasmatales bacterium
TATGTGGAATTGGTTTGTATTATTCATGATTTTATCAATATAAGTCTAAAATATGTATAAAATTTGACATTAAATAGATACAATAACGCTAATATTTTAATAAATTATCCATATTTCTGTCTATTAATTCATTGACAAACTATAAATTCACAGAACTTGATAAAATAAATGAAGTTTACATCCAAATATAAAAAAACGCCTAAAAATAGGTAAATATACTATCTTGAAAAATATTATAATTATAGCTTATTCCTGAAGTTTTAGGTTTGTGATTATATATATTAGGTATCTTTATTTATATATATTTATAATTAATGGTCATTATATATTGAAGTATATTTTGCGTAAATGTCTAAAAATCTATTAATGAAGATAAAAGCCGATAAATAGAGAATCTTCTTTTTCAATATCATTATTATAAAAATTGATAAAATTATTTAAATATTAAACTAAATATATTAAAACATCTATATATAGATTAAAAACAAGCTCAGGATTATTTTGTTTTAACAGTGACAATAAACTGTAACACAATAAACTTTAATATGATACTGTAGAAAATACAAAACACTCCGCCAAAACATTGCAAAACACTCCGTCAAAACATTGCAAAACACTCCGTTTTAATTGACTTATTAAATTTATATGCTATAATATTAGTATAGAAGATAGGTGATGTAAACATGATTCAAAATTATTTGCCCAGAGTAATTGATAAAGAATTAGATGATTATTTAGAAGCTTTTGGTGCAGTGCTTATTACTGGACCAAAATGGTGTGGTAAAACAACTACTGCAAGTTCAAAAGCTAATAGCATATTAAAATTACAAGATCCAGATAAAACAAAAGGTTATTTATTAGCCGCTGAAACAAAGCCTTCACTTTTATTAGAAGGCCCTAAGCCAAGGCTTATTGATGAATGGCAGATGGCACCGGTGTTATGGGACGCTGTTAGAACATCAGTTGATGAAATTGGAAAAGAAGGCTTGTATATTTTAACAGGTTCAACGACAGTTGATGAATCTAAAATTATGCATACTGGAACAGGAAGAATCGCTAGATTAAAAATGTTGCCAATGAGTTTATTTGAATCAAAAGAATCTAATGGAGCTATTTCATTAAAAGACTTATTTAATAAAAAAAAATATAATATAGATGGTATAAAATCTTCTTTATCAATAGAAGATTTAGTGTTTGCGGCATGTAGAGGCGGATGGCCTGCTAGCATTTTAAAAAAAACTAAAAAAGCACAATTATTAGTTGCGGAGTCATATGTTGATAACATTATTGAAATTGATATATCAACAGTTGATGGTAAAGAGAGAAATAAAATAAAAACTCGTAACTTATTAATGTCATATGCAAGAAATATTGCAACTATAGCTTCAAACAAAACTATAATAAAAGATATTAATAAAAATACAAATTTCTCAGAAACATCATTTTATGAATATGTAAATGCACTTAATAGATTATATGTTATTGAAGATATACAAGCATGGAATCCATCTATTAGATCTAAAACATCTATAAGAAGCAATTCAAAAAAGATGTTTATAGATCCATCAATTGCGGTAACTTCTCTAGGGCTTTCACCGGACATTTTATTACAAGATTTTTACACATTTGGGTTCATATTTGAAGCATTATGCATTCGAGATTTAAAAGTATATGCTTCAAGTTTAGGTGGAAGAATATCTTATTATCGAGATCGAATGAATCTTGAAGTTGATGCAGTATTACATTTAAAAGATGGAAGATTTGCTCTTATTGAATTTAAACTAGGGAGTTCACAAATAGATGAAGGAGCGAAACATCTATTAGAAGTAGCTAGTTTAATAAAAAAAGCGAATGAAAAAAATAAATCTTTAAAATTAAGAGAACCTGATTTGCTTATAATTATTACAGGAGGAGAAATTGCATATACTCGCAAAGATGGTGTAAAAGTTATTCCTATTGGATGTTTAAGAGATTAAAATTATATACAAAAATATAAAATAAAAGCATGTTAGAATTTAAATCTAATATGCTTTTTATAATTATATTTGCTCAAATAATATTTATTTTATGCTTTTTAAGTAGTATAATATTAATAGTTGAGAAAATTGTAAATGAGTGAGGGCGAATATGATTGTTTATTCTGGTTCTATTAAAGAATTTAATGATAGTGTTATTTCAGGACAAATTGCAGATAAGATTGAAAAAGAGTTTAGAACAAAAAAAATTCAATCAAATTTTCGTTCTGAATATAGAGCTTGGGATAATTCATTGATGTATATGCAAATGGTATTGAATGATAATGATATTAATAAAGATTTAAAAGTAGCTATTGAGTATCAAATACCAAGTACAAGCAAACGTGTTGATTTTATTATTACTGGAAAAGATAATAACAATAATGATAAAGCAGTAATTATTGAACTCAAACAATGGCAAGATGCTCAAAGAACTAGTAGAGAAGATATTGTAACGACATATTTAGGTGGGGGATTAAGAGCGGTAGCTCATCCTAGTTACCAAGCATATTCTTATGCAAAAACAATTGAAAATTATAGTCAATATGTAGAAGAAAATAACATTAAACTTTCTCCTTGTGCATATCTACATAATTTTCCAGAAGAAAAACGTAAAGAAATTGATAATAATTTATATAAAAGAATAATTGAACTTTCTCCTTTGTTTTTAAAAAAGGATGTTTTAAAATTACGTGATTTTATAAAACAAAATGTAAAATATCCAGATA
>CAZSZZ010000153.1:0-2694 GCA_964611005.1 uncultured Candidatus Izemoplasmatales bacterium
GGTATAATTACTTTAATAGGTTTTAAATTATATGAAAACAATAAAAGTACAGGGGAACTTTACGCTATAGTTACCTATCATGATATAAAAATTCTAATGATTGATTTAAAAACAAATGAATATAAAATATATGATACAATCTATAAAAATGATATCGATGTTACAAGAGCTAATGAAGGTATATTTTATGTTCCAGGAGAAATAACTTCAAATATGGAAGATTTATATCAAATAGATAGTTATGCTAGAGAAAATCAAATAGTGGGAATAAAACTACAAGTAATAAATCACAAAATATCTGTAGTTTATCAGGAATCTCCAAAAGATATATGTCAATTACAAGAACCTTCAGATTCTCACTTGATGCCAATTGTATGTTTGCCCAATGAATTAGTTATTAATATTTTTACAAATTTAACATCTGATCAATTTGAACCAGATGTAATAATGGAGTGATATTATGTTTTTAGCAATTAGTCACAATGTATTTGTCATTATTAAAATTATTATGTTTTTTGTGGCAACTATCTTTATTTTTGATTCTATGCAAGCAATTGATTTTTCTAAAATATTCCGTAAAAATTCAGGAAGTCAAATAAGATTTCTATTTATGGTGCTAGCTATTATTCTTGGCTATTTATTCGTTGATGCTATAATTGATTTACTTGAATCTGTTAATAATTTTTTCTAAATATAATCAGAAAATTCATCTATAATTTCGAGTTTATTCTCGAAATTATTTTTTTGAAATAACTGCTCTTTTATTTGATCGTAATTAGTGGCATTAATCTTGAATATAAAGGTAATTTCTTTATCATAAGAAACATTAATTAAATTAGAAGATTCACGTAAAAATCTATCTATATTACCAATATGGTTATAATCAGCACGAACCTTGCAAGTATAGATAGTTTGTTTGTGAGTAAATTCACAGTATTCTAGAACCTTAGAAGCCGCATTAGTATATGCGCGAATTAGACCTCCGGTACCTAATTTAATTCCACCAAAATAGCGAATAATAACCAACAATATATAGGTAAGTTTCTGCTTTAATAACACTTCTAAAATTGGATATCCCGCAGTCCTTGTAGGCTCGCCATCATCTGTGGCTTTTTGTATTAATCCATTATCTTCTAAAATATATGCATAAGTATAATGGCTTGCGTTGGGATATTCTTTTTTAAACATCTTTAAATTTTTCTTGATTGAATTCTCGTTTTTAACAGGTAAAGCAATAGCTATAAAACGTGATTTCTTAACAATTATTTCGTGAATTGTTTTTTGCTTAATAGAAAACATATTATCACCATGATTATTATAACATATTATCTTTTTGATTAGGTATATTTAATCATTTCGAATATGAAATAAACTATTATTGTGTTATAATAATCATGGTGATTTTTGATGACTAAATACTATAAATATGGCCAGAATATAGTAAAAACACTACTTGACCTAGGATATCAAGCTTTTTTTGTAGGTGGTTTTGTTAGAGATTATTTATTGGGAATAGATGTATCAGACATAGATATCACTACAAATGCGACCCCTAATGAAGTAGAAAAAATATTTAAAGAGACTAAAGCAACAGGAGTTAAATTTGGTACAATAACTGTTTTTTTAAGGGGATATCAATATGAAGTCACTACATTTCGCACAGAAGGAAAATATATAAACTATCGAAAACCTGAAAATGTTTCATTTGCGAAATCATTAGAAGAAGATTTAAAAAGAAGAGATTTTACAATTAATGGTTTAGCTATGGATATATCTAATAAAATTATTGATTTATTTAATGGTAAAGAAGATTTGGATAATAGAATAATAAGATCTATTGGAAATCCTGATATTCGTTTTAAGGAAGATGCCTTAAGAATACTAAGAGCATTTCGTTTTGTGTCTAAACTTGGATTTAATATAGAAGAAAATACCCTTATAAGCATTAAAAAAAATATGAATTTGCTTACCAAAATACCAATAGAAAGAGTGATGATAGAAATTAAAAAAATATTTTCAAACTTTAATTATATAAAAACTATTTCGTTGATGAATGAAGCAAATATTGAACAAGCTTTTCCGGAATTAAAAAAAGGAATAAATTTGCTGAGTTCAATGGATAATTATAGTTTAAGCTATCTCGAATTTTTCTCCTTATGCTTTTATTTAAATAAGAAGGGAATTCCAGAGAAATGGCGGTTTTCTAATAAAGAACTATCTATTATAAATAATATTATTGAATTGATTAATTTAGTTAAAAATAATAAATTTAATGAAGAAATAATATATAGATTTGGAATGGATATTTCATTGTCAGCTAATAATATTTTAAGGATATTTGATTCTTCAAAAAATCAAGAAAAAGAAATAATAAATATCTATAAAAAATTACCAATTTATGGTAAAAACGATTTAGTTTTTAAAGGACGAGATATATTAAAAATAACATCTTTTTCTAACCTTGAAACTATTGGTAGTATAATTGACGATTTAGAAAAACAAGTAGTTACTGGAAAACTACCTAATCATTATTCGAGTTTAAAGAAATATGTTTTAGATTTATTGGAGACTAAATATGGGAAAAGATAATAGGCTTTTTTATTGTTACTTAGATGATTTTGATGAATTGACTATAATCATACCAATTAAAAATTACAATGATGCCGATTCTTATTTTTTAGTAGGTAATGATGA
>CAZSZZ010000154.1:0-2691 GCA_964611005.1 uncultured Candidatus Izemoplasmatales bacterium
ATCCTTACCTACTCTAATAATGGGACTAACATTCAAATCTAATTTTGCCAAATGATAAGCTACATTTACGCTACATCCACCATAATAATTTTCCATAAAATTATCATTGATTATCATTGATGTTTTTCCAAAAGCCGGCTTTTCTTGTGTTCTTATAATATGATCTAACGAACAATACCCGCTAATTATTAAATTGATATTCATTTTAAAGTTCCTCTTGCTTCATTAATTGAACAGCTTCGTTAGAACTTATAACTTTAGCTAGATATTTATTAATATCACGCAAATATATATTATTAGTTAAATCATCAGAAGTTCCAACCAAATTTTTAATTACATATATATTGTAATTATGATTAAATGCATCAAATGTAGTTGCTAATATACAATTATTTGTCTTAGTTCCAACAATTATTAAATTTTCAATATTATTCCTTTTTAGAATTTCTTGGAGATTCGTATTGTAAAAGGCACTGTATTTATTTTTTTTAATAATTATGTCTTTCTCTCTATCACATTTTAATCTAGCATCTGTGATTTCTCCTCCGCTACCTTCAATACAACACTCTCTCATTTTCATTTTTGCTTTATCATAATCTTCCTTTTTCACTGTATGTTCAACAAAAATAATTTTACATTTTTCTTCTCTCGCTAATATTAAAAATTTAGACAATTCTTTAATAATCTCCTCGTTTTTAGGATAAAAAACTTTACCTTTAGGATTGGTAAAATCATAAACCATATCCACTACTAATACTGCGGTCTTATTCATTTAAAAACCCCCTATATAAAGTATTTCTTTCTCTAAAAATAGCAACAATTGTTAGAACTATCACAATCATCACATAAGGTATAATTTCTAGCAATCCGGCAATTGAGCCTATCTTTAAAGCGAGATTAACAGCTAATGAACGCGAAATTCCAAATATGATTGAATATATGGCAGATGATTTAGGATTCCCTTGGCCACAATATATAGCTGCAATTGCTATAAACCCTGTCCCTGCAGTTATATCTGTAGTGTAAGAAGCTAATTGATTAACTGCTACATTATAGCCTGCAAAGGCACACAATATAGCCCCAATTATCACTGCTAAATACTTAATTTTATTTGTGTTAATTCCTACGGATTTTGCTGCTTCTTCATTTTCTCCAACTACTCTAACATATATTCCAAATTTAGTTTTGTATAGTATTATTGACACAACAAAAATCAATATAAATGATATATATGTGAGAGTGGATTGATGATTAAATATATCACTTAAAATAGGAATATCTCTTAATAACCATATATTTAAACTTGAACGTGATCTATTAATTGAATTTATTATATTAATATCGGTAGAATTTAATATTGCTAAAACATACTTACCTACAGCTATAGCTAATAAATTAATTGCAAATCCTGTAATGATGAAATTAGCTTTTTTTGTAACTCCAAAGAAAGAAAATAGTAGTCCTAATAATATTGCCAAAACTATAGAGGCAATAAACCCTAAAATCCAGCTTTGAGTAAAAAATATTACTAAGGCAGCTATAAATCCACCAAATAACATCATTCCTTCTAACCCAATATTAATTATTCCTGATTTATATGCAAACAATCCACCTAAAGTACATAGTAAAATTGGTCCAGTGAAGTATAAGGAATCCGATAAAATCTTAAGAATAAAATCCATTATTTAACTTCCTCCTTGCTGGCCAATTTTTTTATCCACTTAAATTTACCTTTTGGTTTAAATTTAATTGATAAAAATAAAATAATCATAGCTTGTAATAATAAAATTATTTCTGCTGGAACATTGGTGTAAATTCCGACAGACGAACTTCCTGTTTTTAAAACAGCATAAAAGATGGAAGCAATTAATATTCCAATTGGACTATGTCCTCCCATTAAGGCAATTAACATTCCATCCCATCCAAGTCCAGGCGTTCCAGAAAATGACAAAGTATAAGTGTATTTATCTGCCATCATCCAGCCTGCTCCAGCAAGTCCTGCTAAAGCTCCACTAATTAACATTATATATATAGTCTTTTTTTGAGTTTCCATTCCAGAAAATTCTGCAAAAGATCTATTTTTACCCATAGCAGTTATTTCATAACCCAACTTAGACTTATTAAATACAAAATACATCAAAATAAACACTGCTATAGAAATAAAGAAAAATAATGTCAATTTCGTATTTCCTATTCTAGACATGATGGCAGAAGCTCCAATCATATTAGTTGAAACATATCCACTACTTACATCTCTAAAAACATTAGATGTTAAATATTCTAAAACATCAAATATTGCATAATTTAATAATAAAGTAACTACCATTTCATTAACATTCCACCTAGCTTTTATAATAGCCGGAATCAAAGCTACCAAGACTCCAACTAGTATACCGATGATAAGCAATAAAGGTATCAATATAATGGAAGGCAATGATTGGAGACTATATCCTAATATAGCAACTACAAATCCTGCAGAAATAATCTGCCCTTCAATTCCCATATTAAATAATCCAGCTTTAAAACTAACTGCTATCGCAAGCCCTGAAAGAATTAAAGGAGCTGCATAATGTAATGTTTTCAAAAGGCCTTTAATATTAAATAAAGATTTTGAAATTAAAACATAATAAGTTGAAAGAGGATTTTCCTTAGCTAGAATTATAGCTATTGCACTAATTGCAAATGCTATTA
>CAZSZZ010000155.1:0-2677 GCA_964611005.1 uncultured Candidatus Izemoplasmatales bacterium
GTAAATACTCATAATATGAAAAGCATTCATTAATTGACGTTTGTATTCATGAAGTCGTTTTACTTGTATATCAAAAATAGAATTCATATCTAAAATAATTCCTTGTTCATCAAATATGCGTTTTGCGAGTTGTTCTTTCTTTAAATGCTTTATATCTAAAAATCTTTTTAAAAATGTTTCATCATCTTTATATAATAATAATTTCTCTAATTGAGAAAGATCTTTTTTAAATCCTGGACCAATATATTCTTCAATCAAACCTGTCAATTCTTTATTTGAATGCAATAACCATCTTCTATGAGTTATTCCATTAGTTACATTATGAAATTTATTTGGATATAGATTATAAAAATCTTTCATTTCTATATGTTTTAAAATATCAGTATGAAGTTTAGCTACTCCATTTACCGAATATCCAGCAATTATACATAGGTTTGCCATTTTAACCAAACCATTTTCGATAATTGATAGATGATTGACTAAATCAGTTTTTGCATATCCATATTTTTCAAGTAAATCCAATTGAAAACGACGATTAATTTCTTCAATTAATTGATAGATTCTTGGCAATAATGGTTTTAAAATATCTACAGGCCATTTTTCTAATGCCTCAGCTAAAATTGTATGATTTGTGTAAGCTACTGATTCTGTTACTATTTGCCAAGCTTCATCCCATTCCATATTCTGTTCATCTAATAAAATTCTCATAAGTTCAGGTATAATCAAAGTAGGATGAGTATCGTTAATATGAAAAACTACGTAATTAGCTAAGTTTTTTAATGTTCCATATTTTTTTAAATGAGCATTTGTAATACTTTTTACTCCCGCTGATGAAAAGAAATACTGTTGTTTTAGGCGAAGTTGTTTTCCTTCAAATGTCGTATCATCAGGATATAGTATTCCTGATATTTTTTGTAATTCATTTTCATAGGTAAAAGGACTTTTTCCCTTAGGGAATGTTTTTGACGGTTCTGCATTCCAAAGTCTTAAATAATTGACTATTCCATTCCCATCTCCAACAATTGGTACATCATATGGGACAGCTTTAATGTACTCGTTAGGATAGTAAACAAACCCCTTGTTTTCTTCATAATTTACCTGTCCAAAATAAGGAATATCAACGGCTTCTTCTTCTCTTCTTATTTCCCAAACATACCCATCGCTTAACCAATTATCTGGAAGTTCTTCTTGATATCCATCAATTATTTTTTGACGAAATAATCCATAACGATATCTAATACAATTTCCATAACCTGGTATACCGAGTGATGCCATGGAATCTAAATAACAGGCAGCTAATCTACCAAGACCTCCATTTCCTAATCCTGGATCTGATTCATAATGTTCGACTTCATTTAGGTCTAATCCTAATTCATTGAAAGCGGTCTCTACTAAATCATGAATACCCATATTCATCAAATTATTAGTAATCAATCTTCCCATTAAAAATTCCATAGAAAAATAATAAACTTTCCTTTGATCTTTTTTTTCTAATAATTTATTTGTGTTAATCCAATCCTTAGATATTTCTTCTCTTATTAATGTTCCTAAAATATTATATCTTTCTCTAATTGTGGAAGTTGAAATCTCTTTTAAATATGTTTTTTTAAGTCTTGATTTGAATTCTTTTATAAAACTTTCTTTTGTTCTAAAAACTCCTGTTTTCATACTAGCACCTCGCATTTTATTATATCATTATTACACGAAAAAACACATCATGTCAATATGATACTGTTTCCATGTTTATTTAGATAATTCGGTATAATTCTATATACTCTTTAGCTGTATCCTCTAAAGAGAATTTAGAATTCATTGCATTTATAATTATTTGACGCCAATCTTCTTTTAAATAAGTATATATATGGTAAGCATTGTTTATTTGAAAAACTAAATCTCTAGCATCATAATTAAAAAACTTAAAGCCATTTCCTCTTTTACTCGATAAATCATATCCTTCGACAGTATCATTTAACCCTCCTGTTTGACGAACTATAGGAATAGTTCCGTATTTTAGAGCAATCATCTGTCCTATTCCACAAGGTTCATATCTCGATGGCATTAAAAAGGAATCAGCCCCAGCATAGATAAAACTTGGTTTAGTTGCATTATAAGTTAAATTTAAACTAACTCTATTAGGAAATTTCTTTTTTAATTCTAATAATCTTTCAATATAGCGCTCCTCTCCAGCACCTAAAATTACAAATTCGATAAGCTCATTTTTTAACACTTCAAATAAAGCGGGTATTAAGATATCAAAACCTTTTTGTTCTACAATTCTAGTAACCATTCCTAAAACAAAATACTGTTCGCCAATATCTAATCCCACTTGCTTTTGTAATTCTAATTTATTTATTGGTAAAGCTTCAAAAACATTGACAAGATTATATCTCATTTTAATTTCTAAATCAAAATTAGGAGATACATCTTTTTCTAATCCATTTAATACACCATAAAAATCTCTTTCTCTGCGATTAATAATATCTACAAGATTCTTACTGTAATATTCATATCTTAATTCACTTCTATATGTTTCTGATACCGTGGATATTTTAGTTGCGTTCGTTAATCCGATTTCCATAAAATTGATTTTATTATACCCTGTCTTAAAGATATCATTAATACCTAATTTTGTATAAATCTTATCAGAATAAATTCCTTGATACTCTATATTATGAAT
>CAZSZZ010000156.1:0-2622 GCA_964611005.1 uncultured Candidatus Izemoplasmatales bacterium
ATGCGAATTCTTTTATTAAAAAACATAATATCTTTATTTTTATTATATTTTTACTATTATCAATTGTTTCATTTATTTTTATTAATGTGCCTATCTTTACACCTATCAAACAAGGATTTTTAGGTTTAAGTTTTATAAATATTGTTATATTTACTAAATTTTTAAAAAATAAATCTAAATTAAAAATGGCTCTTATGAAAGTAAGGATGGAATATACACTTCTTTCCTTTATTGTTATAACACCTCATGTTATATATTATTTAATACAAACTTTTAATGGAAGTATCAGTATTCCAATCTTTGGAGTTATAGCTTATTTCTTAATGGTTGTGTCTAAATTAAAAATGGTTGTTAAAAAGGCAAAAATATTTGAATACTTAACCTATGTTATTTATTCATCACTATCAATTCATCTTATCTTAAATTCTAAAGCACCAAATAAAATTCTTTATATAATTCTATTTCTAACCTTTATTATTGGTACGGTAATACAGCTTATTAATTCTAAGAAGAAAATTTTAAAATAGTAAAAAAGTCTCATAATTTTTTTAAATTGAGACTTTTTTTATTCTATCTAATAAATTGATCTTTAATCTTAATATATTCTAATATTTCATTCTTATAAATTGGAGATACTCTATTTTTCATTTTATACATTTCATGGTCAGCTTTTTTAATTAACTGATAGATACTCGTATCAAATTCTTCATCTATAGCTATTCCAATTGATACACTTATTTTCTTTTCTATATCTTGGTTATCACAAGCTTTTAATATTTCTTCTTTTTTTAAGCTTAGAAAAGGAAGTGTAGCATTAGGAATTAAAACTAAGAATTCATCACCGCCAATTCTCGCCATTTCTTTATTTTTTACATCAGCTAATACGAGTTTCATTTTATCAGCTAATCCCTTTAAAAGAATATCCCCTCTATCATGTCCTAAATAATCATTATTAACTTTTAAGGCATTTAAGTCTAAAGAAATAACTCCTAAGTTTTTTGTTTGTTTGATCTGTTTTAGTTTATTTTCAATATAATTACGGTTATTTAACCCAGTCATAGAATCAAAATTACTAAGTTTATTAAGTTCGCGCAATAGCTTATAAACTTGAGTTTCATCATATAGAAGCATCATATATCCAAAGTCATTCATATTTTTCAATTTGAATTTCTTTTCTCTTAGATGATAATAATCTTTTAACTCATCTAAATTATTATCTATTTTATGATCGCTATATATAAATACTTTATCCCTGGTTAAATCGATTAAATTTTCAAACTTCTTCCCAATTATATCTTCATCTTTAATCTTGTATTTATTTAAGAATAATTTACTGATTTCTATTATTCTTTTATCTCTATCAGTTAAGATATACATTTCTCTCATATTTGAAAGGATTTCACTTCTTCCTGATGTTCTTAAATTGAATATCATATCTCTGTTAAAAATAATTTCATATAAAATAAAGGCTGTAAAAACTAGAGAAATATAAGTTAAATCAACATCAATATTTATTACAAACAACTCTAATAAATTGAATGTTAAAACAATAGCTACACTTATTGCGAGCATTCTCGTTACAGCTTTATACTGTCTTATTTCTTTTCGTTTAGATAAGAAGACAAAGAGTAACAAAACCGCTATTGTCAGAATTAAATAACAAGCAATAAAATGCAGGATAAATACAACTCCATATGAAGCAAAATATAGGTCACTAAAAGTTGTTATATCAGAGATTGATAGTTTTAAAATAAGTTGTGTCTTTGAATTAGTTAACGCAAAGTATAAATCAGCTATAAAGACCAAACTAGATAAAACCAATATTATATTGGGAATCTTCTTTTCTACATATTGGAAGATTGTACAAAACATTAAAAAGGATAGTAAAAACTTAATAGGGAAACCTAACATATGAGTATAATATACAATTGTTAAATCAGTTATTGTTCTTTCGATAAATATAAGCAATGTCCAAAAAACAGAGGTATAAATAAGAAGTTTTAAACATTCGTATTTTTTATCTCCTTTATTCATGGACATGCGTACAAATGGTATTACGGATAAAAAAGCTGTAATTACTAGTAAAATACCAAATAAAGCTTTCACATTCACTCACCTCTTATAAAGATATTATATCATTTTTTAATTTAAGTTTCTATTTCTTTTTAACAAGACAGTATTTAATAAATAATTTCCATATTAAATGGAACTTGTGATTAACATATATAAACTTTCTAAAATAAATGTTATAATTATAATGTAAGGG
Organism: uncultured Candidatus Izemoplasmatales bacterium; assembly: GCA_964611005.1. Classification (GTDB taxonomy): domain Bacteria; phylum Bacillota_I; class Bacilli_A; order Izemoplasmatales; family Hujiaoplasmataceae; genus 4572-104. The sequence continues at coordinate 2,267 of CAZSZZ010000156.1, forward strand.
GAATTTATTATGGATAATTGGTTTAGAGATTTATTTGATATTGTTAAAAAACAAAAAGATCCGATGAAACTAGAACTTTTAATGCCAAAAATTTATTCAGAATTTGATATTCTAGTGCGCGACAGAGATATATCTGAATTACAAGAAATTTATAATTACATCAACGATAATGATTTTTTTTCTACCATAGATTCTTCACAAAATAAAATAATAAAACTCCAATGTAAACAAGAAATTCTTTTTAGACTTGTTTTATTAGATGATTTTACCATGTTAAATAAGTCCGTAGATGAATTGATAGATAAAGCAAATCCGCAAATAATTAATTCTTATTTAGACAGTTGGAAGCATAAATC
>CAZSZZ010000157.1:0-2604 GCA_964611005.1 uncultured Candidatus Izemoplasmatales bacterium
CACTTCTTCATTATTCTCTGCAGCCAGATACTCGTATATATCCAATGTTTTTCTAATTTTAATGTATCTAAAATAATATAAATTCTATCTCGCTTATATGCAAATCGAATTAAACTAGATATTTCTAATCCCGATTTAAATAAATCATCACCAGCTATATTTTTAGATCCTTCGATAGATAAAATTAATGTTACATTAGTTTTATTTTCAATAATCTTTTCAACTAATAATTCTTTTGTAAGATATTCAAATAATTTTTCGTATATATATATTTCTAATTGGATGTCATATTCTCCAAACCTATCTTTTAATTCATCTAATAATTCGTATGTCTCTTCAACGGTTTTTATTTCTTTTATTCGCTTATGCATATCGATTTTAATATAATCATCTTCAATGTATTTTTTATCAATAAATTTAGATACATGAGCTTTAACTCCATGATATTTTTTATCTGTTTTTTCTTTGTTTTTAACCTTGTTAATTTCTTCTTCAAGTATCTTCATATACATATCTATTCCAACGGAATCAATAAATCCTGATTGTTTCTTCCCTAGTATATCCCCAGCTCCTCTAATAGACAAATCTCTAATTGCGATTTTAAAACCAGATCCTAATTCTGTGAATTCTTTAATGACTTTTAATCTTTTTTCCGCTTCTTCTGTTAAAATTTTATTTTTCTTATACATTAAATATGCATAAGCAATCTTATCACTTCTACCAACTCTTCCTCGAATTTGATATAGCTGAGATAATCCTAACATATCGGCATCGTGAACAATTAATGTATTGGCGTTAGGAATATCAATTCCCGTTTCGATTATTGTGGTTGAGATTAGAACATCTAATTCTTGGTTCACAAAATTATCTATTACTTGTTCTAAATCTATTTTATGCATTTTTCCGTGTGCAATATCAATTCTAGCTTCAGGAACTAAATTATGAATTTTATCAGCTATAAATTCTATATTATCTACTCTGTTATATAAATAATAGATTTGTCCATTTCTAGCCAATTCCCGTTCTATTGCATCTTTAATAATTATATTATTTCTTTCCAATACATATGTTTGTATAGGATATCTATTATCAGGAGCCGTCTCTAGAATCGACATATTTTTAACCCCCATAATCGCCATATTCAATGTTCTTGGAATCGGCGTAGCCGATAAGGATAAAACATCTATATTGACCTTCATTTCTTTAATTCTTTCTTTATGCATTACTCCGAAACGTTGTTCCTCATCTATAACTAACAATCCTAAATTTTTAAATTCTATATCTTTACTTAAAATCCTATGAGTCCCAATTAAAATATCTATTTGTCCTCCTTTTATTTTTTCTATAATAATCTTTTGTTGCTTTTTAGAGACAAAGCGATTTAGTAAAGCAATATTCACTCCAAACTCATTCATTCTCTCTTTAAAAGTCATAAAATGTTGTTTTGATAAAACTGTTGTCGGAGCTAAATAGGCAACTTGTTTACTATTCAAAACAGCTCTAAAAGCAGCTCTTATTGCTATTTCAGTTTTTCCGAAACCCACATCTCCACAAATAAGTCTATCCATAGGTGTTTTCTTTGACATGTCATTAAAAACATCATTTATTGTCTTTAATTGATCTGGCGTTTCTATATATGGAAAACTCCTCCAAAGCTTATCTTCTAATTCAGAAAATTCTTTATATTCAAATCCAACGGATTTTTCTCTTAAAGAATATAGTTGAATAAGTTGGTTAGCTATTTCTTGAACTTGATTTTGAACTCTTTTTTTAGCTTTTGCCCAATCTTTTCCTCCAAGTTTAGATAATCTTGGAGAAAACCCTTCACTACCTGAATATTTATGAATTTGATTTATAGCATCAAGAGATACATATAACTTATCTCCTCCACGATATTCAATATGAATATAATCATTAGTTATATTCCCAAATTTCATTGTTTTTATTTCAAGAAATCTACCTATACCATAATCATAATGTACAATGTAATCCCCTTTTTCTAAATCATTTACATCACTCACCATTTGAGATTTCCGATATACAGAAATATAATTTCCTCTTTGTCTGGAAATATATTTTTTAGTGATGGCTTCTTCTGTAATTAGATTCGTTTCAAAACTCTCTGAATAAAAATCAAATACTTTTTTAGATACTATTAAATTGATTTTATTCTTTAAAATATCATCTTTTTTATTAATAACATAATATGGTATTCTTTTATTTTTTAACACCAATGCAAATTTATTTCTTGAATTAGATGATTGAAAAGCTATTAATTGGGTTTTTATATCAATATTTTTATTTAATTCTTTATATAATAAGTCTAAATCTTGATTATAAGTAATCACTTCTTTGCCAAACACTGATATTACTGGATAATCATTGTTGTTATATTTATATTCAAGATAATCAATATTAACACTATTATTAATTAGAATTTCATTGAAATCATATAGTATGCTAAAATTCATCTTAGAATAATCGTTTGAAGAAATATACCAATTTCTAATTTCCTCTATTAATATTTTATTTTGTTCAATAATTCTATGATAATCAAAGAAAAATAAATGTTTTGACTTGACTAAATCTAAAATAGTGTAATGT
>CAZSZZ010000158.1:0-2550 GCA_964611005.1 uncultured Candidatus Izemoplasmatales bacterium
ATATAAATATCATTACTTAAAGTTACAAAATCAAAAAGTTTTAAAACACCAAAAATAACGATGAAGTTAATAAGAAAAGAAAAAACCATATTCATCCAAAAATTATTCGTATAATTCTGTGCAAGATTAATTTTAACAATCTTGGCTTTTGTTTTCTTCTTTTGTTTTTGTTTTTCTTCTTCGTTTTGTTTTTTTACTTTTTCAATTAATTTTTCTAACTCTTCTATTTCTTTTCTAATATCTTTATTATTTTTATCCATATTATACCTGATTCTTAAATACTATTAATATAATATCACAATTGTTCATAAAACACGAGAAAAAAACATAAGAACAAGTTGAAAAAAACTACTTGTTCTTATTAAATATCTCCTTCAAGTATTTACCTGTATAACTATTTTTATTCATTGCCACAGTTTCCGGCGTACCACAAACGACTATTTCTCCACCACGATCTCCACCTTCAGGTCCTAAATCTACAATATAATCAGCTACTTTAATTACATCTAAATTATGTTCAATAATAATAACCGTTGCTCCTTTATTCACAATATTTTGTAAAACAGAGATTAATTTTTTTACATCATGTGAATGAAGACCCGTAGTAGGTTCATCTAAAATATATATAGATTTATCTGTAATACGTTTATATAATTCCGATGATAATTTAACTCTTTGAGCTTCTCCACCAGACAAAGTTGTGGATGATTGCCCCAATTTAATATATCCTAGTCCAACATCATATATTGTTTTAAGCTTCTGATATATTTTAGGAATGTTCTTAAAAAATTCTAAAGCTTCTTCTACCCTCATTTCTAAAACATCAGCTATTGTTTTTCCTTTATACTTTACTTGTAAAGTCTCTTGATTATACCTTGTTCCATGACACTCTTCACATTCAACATAAAGGTTAGGCATAAAATGCATTTCTATCTTTATTACTCCGTCTCCTTGACAATGTTCACAACGACCACCTTTAATATTAAAGGAAAACCTTCCTTTTTTATATCCTCTTAACTTAGCTTCTTTAGTTTTCGCAAACAACTCTCTAATTTTATCAAATACTCCTGTATATGTAGCTGGATTTGATCTCGGAGTTCTTCCTATAGGTGATTGATTAATATCAATAATTTTATCAAATTTTTGGTAATTTTTAATCTCTTTACATAACCCAGCTATTTCTGTGCGCCTTGTGATTTTGTTAGCTAGATTTTTATATAAAATATCATTTATAAGTGATGATTTTCCCGAACCAGAAACCCCAGTAACAACAGTAAGGCATCCAATAGGGAAAACAGCATCTATTTCTTTAAGATTATTTTGAGCTGCTCCATAAATTTCTAAATATCCTCTTTTATGTTCTCTTCTTATTTTAGGTATTTCAATTCGTTCTTCACCTCTTAAATATTTACCAGTTAATGAATTTTTATCTTTTAATAATTCTTTAGGAGTGCCATTAAAAACAACCTGTCCCCCTTCGTTTCCAGCTCCTGGCCCTATATCAATAACCAAATCACTTGAAGATATCATCTCCATATCGTGTTCTACAACAATCATTGTATTCCCAAGATCTCGCATATCTTTTAAAGTTTCAATTAATCGTTTATTATCCCTTTGATGTAATCCTATTGAAGGTTCATCTAATACATATAAAACTCCTGATAACCGAGAACCTATCTGTGTAGCTAAACGTATTCTTTGAGCTTCTCCACCAGATAATGTGCTAGACCCCCTTGATAAAGTCAAATAATCAAGCCCTACATTAATCAAAAAATCTAATCTAGCCTTTATTTCTTTTATAATTGGTTTTGCAATTTCATAATCTTTTTTTGAAAGATTAATCTTTTCAATCCATTCGCGTAAATGTAATATACTTAAATTTGTAAAATCATCTATATTTTTACCATCTATATATACAGATAACGCTTCTTCATTTAATCTCTTTCCAGAGCAATCTTTACATGGAATATCTCGCATCATTTTTTCAATCCATTCACGAATTCCTCTAGAAGTAGTTGTCAAATACCTGCGTTCTAAACTTTTTATAACTCCTTCAAAAGGCTTTTTAGCATGGTGATACATATTTCCTGATTTAGAAATATACTTAAAATCAACTTCTTCTTTTGAACCATATAATAAAATTTCTTGTTCTTTACGAGATAATTTATTGAAGGATTTAAAAATATCTATATTATAAGCTTTAGATGCTTGTTCAATCTGTTGAAAATATATAGATTCATTTCCCGCATATTTTTTAAATACCCCATCTTTAATTGATAAACTTTTATCCAATAATAATAAATTTTCATCAATCTTACGAGTAAATCCCAATCCATGACACGTCTTACAAGCTCCATATGGAGAATTAAAAGAAAATAATCTCGGTTCTAAATCAGATATAGTAAATCCACAAATAGGACATGAAAAATGTTCTGAAAATAATACTTCATTCCCATTAATAAGTATTTTAGCTAACCCATCCCCTAATTTAGTAGCTATTTCTAATGAATCATATATTCTAGAAGTAATATTATCTTTTACAATAATTCT
>CAZSZZ010000159.1:0-2545 GCA_964611005.1 uncultured Candidatus Izemoplasmatales bacterium
AAAAAAGAGCCCAAAGGCTCTTTAGTTGAAAAACTTGTTTTTCATTTTTTTATTTTCCTGCGGAACTGTTTTACTTAACTTAGCAATTAATTTAATATTATGATTATTTGTAAATTTAATGTTATCCTTTTCTGAATAAGCACCATCACCAATAATTTCATCAACATAAACACCGACATTTTCAGATTGATTCACAAGTTCAACTAGTTATTTACCATCATGTTTTTCACTAGTAGTAACAACAACCCTAGTAATAATTCTTTCTTCTGTCATAGCGATATGTGTTTTATACACAAAGAAAGCCGTATCGGCGATTTTATGTCCCACTTTAGCATCTTCAACTAACTCCTCTAACATATCGACATCTTCTTTAATATATGGAATATATGGAAAACAAATAATTTTATCTTCTTTTCTAATAGTAGTAATAAGTTTTTTAGTATAAGCTATCTCATCCTCCAAAAGACCATTACTCGATTTCTTTAGAGTTTTTTGATTAAATGACTTATCAATCTTGTATATTTTATGACATATTTTTTTTTGTTTTTTCTTGAAAAAACTGTCTCGATGATTTTTGGTTATACCTAGCTTTTGTATGTGTAGAATCAACAATAATTGTATTACTTTTTATAATGTCTCTTTCTTTAGCAATAACTATCGTTTTATAAATTAGTAGAGCTAGAATATTTATATCTTTCAATCTTTGTCTTCTAAATTTTGTCAAAGAACTAGAGTCTATTACATTATCTTCAGGTGATAACTATAAAAAATATTTAAAAGACATATCTACATAGGTCCTTTCAACTAAGCAAACATCTGATAATGTGTAAATTTGTTTTAGTAATAAATACTTAAACATCATAATAGGATCAATTGCATTACGTCCCATAGTTGCACGATACTTATCCTTAAGTTCATCGTAGACAAATTCAAAGTTAACGATATCTAAAATTTGTTTTAACATATTGTTTTTGGAATAATTAATTCATACAATTCGCTAAACTTACTAATTTTCATTTGTGTTTGTCTCTTTAACATAAAACCACCCACTTACACCTATATTATACAATATTCAACACGCATTAAACAGCGTAATATAGGCATCGATGAAGAAAAAATCCTTGCGTTTATACACATAACGCTAGAATTAAAAAACGTCCGTAATATCTTTTAGATATCATAAACGTTTTTTCATTACTTTTTCAGCGGTCTCGAGAATTCCCTCTATTTTTCTAACATAATATTTAATATAACATAATCTGTTTCTTTCATACCTTGGCTCGCCATTTTACCAATTGCACTAATTGTTTCATCTGCATCCTTTTTTATAATGCCAGAGAAAGGATTGTAACTATGATTTTCCATCGCAAGAAAATGTCCTAAGAATGAAGCTTCTAAACCAGTAACTATCTTTGAAGCGCAAGACGGCTTTGCACCATCACATACAACACCAGATACATTGGCTAAAGAATTGATAATTGTCATTTTTATCTGTTCGAGATTGCCGCCCTCTATGTAAGTTAATGCAGCTCCAGTACTAACAGCTGCGCTAATTGCTCCACAAAAAGCAGATAATCTTCCAATAAAACCTTTTTGGTAAATTGTTAATAAATTTGATAAAACTAAAGCACGATACATTTTTTTTTCTTCGAGATCTTTATGTTGAGCATATAAAACTATTGGAACCGAAGTAGCTATTCCTTGATTTCCGCTACCTGAATTAGTAATAACTGGCATGGAACAACCACTCATTCTCGCTTCTGATGCTGATGCAGCATAGGCTTTCATTTTACCGTATATAGACCGGTCATGTCTAATAATTGTAGGGCCAATTGATACTGAAAATCTACGTTTTAAACCTTCATTTGCGATTGCCATATTATCTTCTATTTGAGGTTCAATTAATGGTTTGATTTTATTAATATCAATATTATTAGCGAAATTAAGAATCCTTTCAACAGTTAAAAAACTTCGGTCTGTCTCAACTCCAAAAAACTCTTCGTTGCTTGTTTCTTTATGGAATATTTCTTTTCCATCTAATTTAATATTTGTAATATTAGTGTGTAAATTTTTAACTTCGACTTCGCAACTATGATTTTTTGATTTGCAACTTAAAATATAATGTAAGTTCAAAGGAGTTTCTAATAATTCAGTTTTAATAATTTTTTTATTTAGAAGATATTGAATTTGTTCAATGTGAGATTCATTTAATCCAGATAAGACTTCTAATTTTTTAGAAGAATCACCACCAACAATTCCGGCTAAAATACTAGCTTCAATACCTACTAAATTGCCAGTATTTGGAACTGTAACGCAACGTATATTTTTGATAAGATTCCCACTGCATTTAATTGTTATACTATCAGGGGTTTCTCCTAAGAGTTCTCTTGCTTTTGCACCACCAAAAGCTAAGGAAATTGGTTCAGTACAGCCTGCAGCTGGCACTAACTCTTCCTTAAGAATTTGCAAAAATTCTTCTTCATATTCAATCTGATTCATATTTGCCCTCATATATTTAGATTTTGTTTACTTATGTGTATATATT
>CAZSZZ010000160.1:0-2535 GCA_964611005.1 uncultured Candidatus Izemoplasmatales bacterium
ATAAATAGTGTTTTTATAGCTACTTCTATCTTCTTTATTGCAGGCCTTGTTATTAATATATATATGACAATTCAATGGGGAGATGAAGTAAAAACTATTTCTTATATTCCATTATTATTAATGTCTATTGTTATGTTTGTTCATGCATTTATTTTAGGTAAATATAGAAATTATAGCCAAGTAACTACCGAAGAAAAACCAAATAAATTTTATAAATTTGAATCCTTGCTATATACTTTTATATTAACCGCTATAACAGTATTTATGCTTTTTCTTAAAATTATAAAAATTGCTATTACTTCAGGTTCTTATAATTATTCTGTTAATCTAACAGGCTTTGATATTTTAAGAGATTATGCTGCTTTAGATTCAAGTTATCGTGTACCTGCTTTTATACTTTTTGTTATGTTAATATCTGTTGGTTTTTGTTTAATTATTACTATTACGAGTTATTTATCAAAATCAAAATTATTTTATAAAATTGTTAAATTTACGACTTCTATAAATATATTATTTGTTTTTATCATCGCTATGTCTGGATATTATTTCCAAATAGCTAGAGAAATAAACAAAGCTATTATTGTAGATATCGCTACATTTTATGGCTACACACATATCAATGCAGCTACTTTAGATTACGCCATTAGCACTGATGCTATCTACGCTTTAATTGCATCTGTTTTTGTGCTTATTGTTATGTTTGCTAGAAAAGTATTTGATAGAGAAGACGTTGATTTATTAGATGCTAATTTAACGCAAACTAATAAATCAATATCTAATAACGTTGAAGATGAACCATATCATAATTTTGATCCTTGTTACTCATTTACTGAATTAGATTCAAAAATAGATATGTTTAATTTAGATCTAAAAAAAAGAAAAGCTTTAGCTCCAAAAGAAGTCTCATTAAATGGACTTGTTAATTTTATAGTTGAATATGCTAGAAATTCAAGACTTCATTTATCTTATGACACAGAAACAATCGCAACTTTCGTTGCTGGACTTGGAGCTAGTAAATTGACAATTTTGCAGGGAATGTCAGGTACAGGTAAAACAAGTTTACCAAAAATATTCTCTGAAGCAATTTATGGAAACTGCGATATCATTGAAGTTGAATCCTCTTGGAAAGATAAAAACGAATTATTAGGTTATTATAATGAATTTTCAATGAAATATACTCCTAAAAAATTCACATTGGCTTTATATAAAGCCGCACTTAACCAAGAAATATTTACTTTCATATTATTAGATGAAATGAACCTTTCAAGAATAGAATACTATTTTTCAGATTTTCTATCACTTATGGAAAATGAAGAAGACAAAAGAGAAATTAAATTAGTAAATATAAAACTATCTAGAAATGAATTCGGTAGAGAAACTGAGTATCTAGCCTTAGAAAATGGACATACTTTAAAAGTACCTCAAAATATCTGGTTTGTCGGTACTGCTAACCGTGATGAATCAACATTTGTTATTTCTGATAAAGTATATGATAGAGCTCATACTATGAACTTTACTAAAAGAGCTCCTAAAGTGCGCAATTATTCAGATCCTATTCCTCAACAATATTATGATTATAAAACCATGAATGATCTATTTAATTTAGCAAAAGAAAAAGGAGACTTCGACGCAGAAAACAACAGTTTAATTAAAAATATTGAAACATTATTAGCACCATATAATATATCTTTTGGTAATAGAATCTTAAAACAAATAGAAGACTTCGTTAATATCTATAAAGAATGTTTTGTAAATGATGACGTTGAAAGTGAAGCGATTGAAAAAATCTTGTTAAGCAAAGTAGTTAGTAAGCTAGAAGTTAAAACAATTGAAGACAAAGAAAAACTTGTTATGGAATTCGAAAAATTAAATCTTTATCAATGTGCTGATTTTATTAAACATTTAGATGAAGATTAATATGAAAAACAAAATATACGATTCTCAAATTGAGAAATATAATCGTTTATACTCTCTTTTAAAAGGGATAAATAAATTTATTCAAAAACATAAAAATGTTACTTACATTGAATTTGATTATTATGTTGTTCATGACATGATTCTCTTTTCAATTGAGCCTGATTTTGATTTTGATAATCTAAATAATATAATTCAGCACATTAAAAAATCTTTACCTGCAATTAAAAGAATCTTTAAAAAACCAATCATATTTTTAAAAGATACCGAAGATGTATTACCAGTTGAAAATGCTAGGATTATAAATCAAAATACATTGTTACATCTAGCTAACCACACTGGATATATTTCTAATATAACTAAAAAAGGTATTAAACCTAGAAAGTTATTAACAAGAATATATGAAGATGAATATGGTCTATATGAAAATATTATTTTTTGTAATTACATTGATGAAATTATCTCAATAATCAAAAGAAACAGAAGAATATTAAACAGCATATATTATGCTAATAATATTATGCGATTTAATCTATTAGAAAAAGGAAATCATATTAACTACTTCTTAGCTCTTGGGAAACTACATACTGGTTATATTAGAGATTTCAATCAATACTATAT
>CAZSZZ010000161.1:0-2510 GCA_964611005.1 uncultured Candidatus Izemoplasmatales bacterium
GTTAAATATAGATGTCCCCTACTATGACGTTTAAAATTTGATATTTCAGCTTTTAAAAGGATAGTCTGTAAATTTTCATCATGATCAAAACGATGTTTTAAATATCTATTTAAAGCTGTAACAGTTAAATAAATCTGCTCCATATTACTCCAAACTTTTTCTAATATTATCTAATAATTTATTATTAAAACGCTTTTGGGAATCATCATCTAAATTAGATAATTTTTTTGTTAAATTAATAGCTTCATTTATACATATTTCAGCTGGTAACGTTGTATATACCATTTCATATACAGAGTTTCTAATTATGGCTAAATCCACATAGTTTAATCTATCTATGGTATATCCTGTTAAGTTGTCACTGATAATTTTATCTATATCATCTAGTTTCTCTAAAATATCCTTGTATCTATCAATGATTTCTTCAGTATAATCCTCTTTTAAAAAATCTCCACCTACCGAAAAAATGTATAATAATCGAACTATTTTTTCACGAAATTCAGTCCTTTTCATACAGTTCACCTAACTCTCAATTATTAATATTTTATCATAGTTGATAGAATATTAAAAGCCTTTTAAATCCACATAAATAATACTATCTATTGAATTTTAATATCTTTAACATAAACATAGGCTGCGTAGGGTTTCAATAAGTATTCTTTTTTTAATGGAGCTTCATACATGTTACTGTAGAAATACCTATATCCAGCTAAATTAACATCATTTAACAATACAAGAACATCGTAATCAGTAAAATTACAAATTACAAGGTATTCCTTGTTTTTTCCTCTATTTATATAAGAAAAATGTTCTTTGTTTTCTATATCAATAAATTTTATTTCTCCAAAGATAATATTTCCTTTATCTTTTTTTCTTTGTTTTAAAATAAACTTATAGGTATTTAATATAGAGTTTTTATTATTTAAATCATTAGAAACATTAATAAAATGATAATTATAATTTACATCCATCCAAGGCTTAACCGTTGAAAAGCCAGCGTATTTTGAAGAATTCCATTGCATAGGACTTCTAGCATTATCTCTTGATCTATCTCTTAATGTTTTTAATGCCTCTTCTTTTTTAGCTCCTCTATCAATGAAATTCTTGTATTCAGTAAATACTTCTACATCTCTAAAAGATTCTAAATCTTTATATAAAACATTTGTCATTCCTATTTCTTCACCCTGGTATGTTAGAGAAGTACCTGGCATGAAATAAAGGGTAATCGCTAGCATTTTAGCCGATTTTACTCGATATTTTGAATCATTTCCATAATGACTAACAATTCGAGGATGATCATGATTATGCCAATAGATTAAATTCCACCCTTTACCCCTTAATATCTCATACCAATAGTTAAATGATTTTTTTATCTCATCAACTCTAAGTTTACATTTACCCCATTTACCTAGAAAAATCCCATTACTATCACATGCATCTGCCCATACATGTCCAAATTGAATTAATAAATTAAATTCATGAGAATTGAATCCTACATATTTTAAAGCTTGAGATTTAGTAGCTGAGCCAGATTCTCCTATAATTAATAGGTCATTCGGAATAAACAATTCTTCAGCTAATTCTTTTATATATTCGTGATGTTTTTCTAATCCAGAAAAATGATTATATCCTGGATAATCATCTATAAAATTCCAATCCTTTTCCAGATGATTAGCAGCGTCAACTCTAAATCCATCAACTCCATTTTCTATCCAAAATTTAATAATTTTTTTCATTTCCTGTCTTACATCTTTGTTTCGCCAGTTTAAATCCGGCATTTTTTTAGAAAAGATATGCAAGTAATATTCATCTACTTCTCGAATATAATCCCAAGCAGGGCCTCCAAACCAACTTAACCACCTTGTAGGTGGTATTCTTTCTAACTTATCATTATATTTAGGTTTTTGCCAAATATAATAATTATGATATTTTTTGTATTCAGGGTGATTTGGATTAGAAGCAATTTTAAACCAAGAATGTTCATCTGAAGTGTGATTCAAGACTAAATCACAGATGATTTTGATATTTTTTTCATGAGCTTTTTTAATTAAGTTTGAAAAATCATCCAATGTTCCAAAATCCTTTGAAACCTTATAATAATCACTTACATCATATCCATTATCATCCATGGGTGATTCATAGTGAGGGGAAATCCAAATCGTATCACAACCAAGATCCTTAATATAATCAAGTTTCATTGTTAGACCTGTGATATCTCCTAAGCCATCATTATTACTATCATAAAAGCTTTTTAATGTGACTTGATATATATTTGTATATTTCCACCAATCATTTTTCATAAAAGAACTCCTCTTGTATTATCTCACCTTTATTATAGCATATAAAAATAGCTATAACTATAAATTATAATGCGTTAACGCTATCATAAATAGTTGATATATCACCTATTAGATATTTAATTTTAAAAGCTAATAATTCGGATTTTTTTATTGTATAATTTTTATGATTTAATATAATTTGTGTATTATTTATAAGCTTTAAAAAATTAT
>CAZSZZ010000162.1:0-2466 GCA_964611005.1 uncultured Candidatus Izemoplasmatales bacterium
AAACTAAAGCAATTGAGATATATAAATCTTTATTTTTTAAATACATATACTTTATCTCCTAACTATTACATTAATATACTAATGAAAAGAAAAGGTGTAGTCAACACCTTTTCAATGAATTGATAATATTTAAAAGTATTTTAAAATTATATTTTTTATATAATTTTTAATTCTTTACCAACTTTTTCAAATACATTAATAGCTTTTTCTAAATCTTCTATTGTATGAGATGCGCTAATCATACATCTTAGTCTTCCCTTTCCTTTAGGGACTGTTGGGAATACAATTCCAGATACAAAAACTCCGTTTTCTAATAAAGCCTTAGAAAATTCCATAGTTTTTGCTTCATCGCCTATCATAACTGGGGTGATAGGTGTTTCACTATGACCAGTATCAAATCCTAGTTTACTTAAACCTTCTTTAAAATATTTTGCGTTTGACCAAAGTTTATCAGTATATTCAGTTGAATTCATAAGTAATTTAACCGAAGCTATAATAGCGCCTATTGCAGCTGGAGGTAATGCAGTTGAGAAAAGGATAGGTCTAGCTCTATGCAATAACCATTCTTTAACATTTTTACTAGAGGCAACATATCCTCCGATTACACCAATTGCTTTTGATAGAGTTCCAATAATAAAATCAACTTGTCCATGAAGCCCATAATGATCAACTGTTCCGCGCCCTGATTCCCCTAACACTCCACTACCATGAGCATCATCTACATAGGTTAAACAATCATATTTTTTAGCTAAACGAACTATATCAGGTAGTTTAGCTAAGTCTCCATCCATAGAAAAAACACCATCAGTTATAATTAAGACATTCTTATATTGATTTCTTTTTTCTTTTAAAACTCTTTCTAAATCAACCATGTCAGAATGTTTAAATACAGCTTTATCAGCTTTTGAAAGCCTAACTCCATCAATAATTGATGCGTGATTTAATTCGTCAGAAACGATTAAATCTCCTTTATTTACAATAGCTTGAATTGTTCCTATATTACAATTTAAACCAGATTGAAATACAGTTACAGCTTCTTCTCTTTTAAATTTAGCTAATAATAATTCTAATTCTTCTAATATATCTTGATTCCCTACTATTGTTCTCACACTGCCTGTCCCTGCCCCATATTTTTTAACTGCTTCTATAGCTGCTTTTTTAACTTCAGGGTGATTTGCTAAACCTAAATAGTTATTAGAAGAAAGATTAATTACTTGTTTGTGATTTAAATCAATTACGTTAGTACAAGCTCCATAGCTAATAGGAAGTATGCGATATACCCCTTGATCTTTTAATTCTTGAATTTGTTCATTAATATAATCTAGTTTACTCATTTATTTCATCTCCTGGGAATAATATGATTTTACCACAATTTTTACTTCCCATAATTTCTGCGGCTTCATTAATCTTACTCATAGGAAGTTTATGGGTAATTATTTTACCTAAATGAAGTTTATTATTATTTAATAAATCCTTAACTTTATTCCAAGTACCATAGATTCTTCTACCAGTAACTCCATATACATGAATTCCTTTAAATACTACATCATTAGTTACATCTAGTGATATATTTTCGTTAGGAATACCAAGTATTGCGAATCCTCCACCGTATTTCAAATACTTAAAAGCTGTTTCTATAGCTGTTTTATTTCCTGAGAAATCTCCAATTACATCAGCTCCCATGCCATTAGTATATTCCATTACTTTTTCATACACATTTTCTGTAATTGGATTTATAGTATAATCAGCACCTAATTCTTTAGCTAGATTACGTCTAAAATCATTAATTTCTATCGCAATGATTTTTTTAGCATTATATGCTTTGGCAACATCAACTGCAAGAATCCCTATTGGACCACAACCAAGTACAACAACATCTTTGTTTTCAATAGGAAAATGAGTAATAGTATGAACTGCATTTCCTAAAGGTTCTTGAAGACTTAGTTCTAATTGATCTTGATTTTTATCATTAATAAAACAGTTTTTAGCTGGTATTTTGATGTAATTAGCAAAACACCCATCTACATCAACACCAATTACTTTTGTGTTTTGACATATATGTGCTTCTCCACGCAAACAAAACTCACATTTACCACAGGTAATATGTGTTTCTGCGCTTACAATATCACCAACTTTTACACGCGTAACTTCTGGAGCAATTTTTATAATTTCTCCACTAAATTCATGTCCTACAATATAAGGCAAATGCAATCTGCTTCTAGCCCATTTATCATACTTATAAATATGATAATCAGTTCCACAAAAAGAAGCTGTTATCACTTTAATTAAAACTTCGCCTGGTTCTAAAACTGTTGAAATGGTTCTCTTTACATAGGAAAAGCCTACACCTTCTTTGTCTTTTACGACAGCCATCATTTCTAGTTCTAAAACATCATCTGAAATCCGTGTCATTATAATCTCCTTATTCAATTTTTAAAAACGCTTACATCAAATATTATAACATAT
>CAZSZZ010000163.1:0-2443 GCA_964611005.1 uncultured Candidatus Izemoplasmatales bacterium
GTACAGAAACAATTAACGCAAAAGATCTGTGGAACAATAGTGAAGCATGTTCTAATCTTAAGTTAGAAAACGATATGATTACGAGAATAGATACCAAAACAGATGGAGAACTTGTTTCAGGAGTCTTTTATATAAACGTTTTTAAAGAATTAGTTCCTTCTTGGAATATTTTAATTACTGATAAATCCAATATTACAATTCTAATTTCAGTTGGAAACAATTTAGGATTTAGTAAGTTTTATATTATGTCATCTTGGAGCGAAAGCTATAAAGCTTCATTTAACAGTCAAGAAGATGACTTTGCAAAGGTAAATATAGATACTATAGTTACTAAGTTAGATGATATAGATAGATTTAAAGTAAAAATAGTTTTTAGAGGTAGAGAAACAAGCGAGACATATTTAAGGAGTATAAGTATTACTACGAAACCATTAAATGATGTATTTAATAATGATGTTTCATTCTTAATAGAAAAAGAATTAGCTGTTCCTCCTCACCAACAGATGTCAATACCTCTTATAGGTGGAAAAATTTGTTCACCAACTTCTTTACAGATGTTATTAAATTATAATGGTCATTATTTTACTCCAGAGGAAGTAGCTAGTAATGTCTATGATAAGGGTGCAGGAATTTATGGTAATTGGAGTTTTAACACAAGTTTTGCAGGTGGGTTTAGCGATCTATATTCCCGTGTTGAATATGTTAATACATTAGAAACACTGTCTTATTATATTCAAAATGATATTGCAGTTGCTATGTCGATTAAAACTACAGATAAAAATGATTTAGTAGGTTCTATTGTAGCTTATTCTTCAGGCCATTTAATTGTTTTAATAGGATTTAAAAAAATAGATGATACTTGGTATGCAATTGTAAATGACCCTGCAGAATATGAAGATTCAGCTGTGAGAAGAGAGTATTTGCTAACTGAATTATTAAATGCTTTTAGTGGCTATACATATGTAGTATCTACTAATCCGTTATAAAAAAAACAGCTCAATTATAAAGTAATCTTTTAAGAAAAAGGGTTATGAGTAAAAGATTATAATAAGATACTTTGAATGAAGCTATAGCTAAAACAAAAGACCTGAATGGACTAATACTCCGCTCAGATCAAGGGTTTCAATATCTTTCAACTGAATATAAAGTTATCTGCGAATCCAATGGTATTGTCATATCTCACTCACGCAAAGGCAATCCTTTAGATAACGCAGTTATTGAAAGTTTCCATTCTCTACTAAAGAAGGAGATTCTCTATAATAATGATATCACAATGTTAGAGGAATATATAGAACTAGTCCATGAATGGATGATTTTTTATAATGTCAAAAGACGAAGGAATAAAAAAAAGTAGACGTTTTTTTAAAATGTCTACTTTTAAGAATTTATTTCAAAATTGAGTTGTTTTTTTAATTCCAAATTAAATCAGCAAAATCAGGATAATCTATAAAAGGATTTCTATTGTGCTGATAAGATTCTATAATATCATTGCGATGACGTTCAAAATCATCAACTGGATCTAAATCATTCCATTCCAACAATACAGAAAATAGCCCCATTTCATAATTATCTATATTAGGAATAGTATCAACTAAAGATAAATCATCATACATTACAACCATATAAAGTAAAATTCTTGCAATATCACCCTTTACTTCATCTCTAGGTTCAAAAGCATCTCCTTGACTTACCCAATCAAAATAATCATTTCCTCTTGAACTGTTCATTCCTGGGTCAGCTGGTTTTAAATTATGTAAATCAGAAGCCATATTAGTTGCTGAATTACTAGCTGAAGCAGGCATTGCAGATTGTGGCCATACATGTTCTCTATTCCAAACACAAGCACCATTGCAATTCCAAGCACCAGGAACTGAATTGCCAGTATATATTTCAATTAAATTACCTGGATGATTAGGATCTTCATCAGTTTCATCTAATATATATCTAGCATCACCATAAGTTACTCCATCAAAACCGTTATGAATAATAGTTCTAAGTGTGTTTAATAATTCTATATCTGTTAAATTCATAGCGGATAAATAATAAGTTGGAAGATTAACTTGAATAGTGAAACTTGACTGATATTCACCATAAGTTATAGTAACTGTTTTTTCACCATATGTAGACATATCTACATCGTTAATACTATAATCTGTTTCATTTAAAACAGTTTCATTTTTGCTGGAATCAAAGAAAGTTATGACCATACCCGAATAATCAATAGTATCATTAATAGTGTAGACCAAATCATCTGGAGTTGTTATAACTAAACGAGATTCATCATAATAAGTAGTTGAAATTACAGTAGTTGTTTCTTTTGTAGTAAATGTAGAAGTCTCTGTAGTTAAATAGTCAGCAGTAGTAATAACAGTTGAAGTTTCTGTGGTTAAATAGTCAGTAGTAGTAATAGCGGTTGAAGAATTTGATGAAGTTATAATAACAG
>CAZSZZ010000164.1:0-2422 GCA_964611005.1 uncultured Candidatus Izemoplasmatales bacterium
GTTGATAAATTAAACTTAATTCAGAACCTAAATATCTACAACTGATTCTATAAAGCCATCAATTATTTTGGTCTGCTCAATTCTTATCTAATAAAGCAAATCTTTAGACTAGCAATAATTTGGAAAATCACATCTCTCGAAATAATGTTGTAATGAAACTAAGAATAGTTCTGGTATCAGTAACAAAGCAAGTACTATACCCAAAATAGGAATTATTGGATGAATCCTTTTATCTCTAATAGAAAAAATTAACAATATTAAAGAGAATACTCCTCCTAGAAATCCCAACACAAAAACAATATTAGCCAAGTAAACATAGAATGTATGTTGTAAAGTTTCTGTATCTATAACGAGAATGTATAACAAATAGATAATATTGAGAAAGATCAGTAAAGATAGATTTATAATAGCAATTTTCTTCATAACAACACCCTACCTTTTGTAAATATTATAATATAAATCAAATGCGAATGGAAGGAGGTTCAGAGTACCAAAAACTCAAACTAACCCTATTGCAACATAAAAATAACTCAAAAACACCAATATCAGCGTCCATTGTACATCCAAAAATCGGTAAATAAAACCCCGAGAAATCTATACATGGCATTATATAGCCATTAAATCTCTCGGACGCGGGTACTATTGGTGGAGTTGAGTTTGGACCAACCCCTGTTCTATGTTTTAATTAGATAGTTTTTTGGACGTAGTATATGATGCAAACATGGCTAGAATAGCTATTATTACTACTATAATTGATACTGCCAACCCATAGGATGTATCCTCCATGTTTAATGACATATTTGTACTAACATTCAAACTGCCAGTTAGTATCCATACGATAATGTAATTGAATACTACAAGTGCTATTATTGATAAAAATCCATGAATATATCTTCTCTTCACATTCATCATGAAGGCTGTTGGCATAAATGCTGATAGTATCAAAAATGAATATCCAATAGAGTAAATTGTACCAGCTAAATAAAACGGATCGTTTACAGTATCATTTTGAACATCACCAAAAAGTGTGAATAATCCCACCATTGTAAACCCAAATAATACCAATCCAATAGCTACAAATACAAATATTACAAATACATTAATGTAACTGTTCATAACCCTATCTTTATAATCCAAGGGAAACTGATACATTAGATGAGTCGGCTCTGTGTGAACTTGATAAGCATAGTAAATAACAGCGAATAGAGCCCAAATAAACATCACAGCGAAACCTGTTGTAAACATATCTGTTAGACTTATAAATTTGTTATATACAATGATATTCAGCAATACAAATATCAATGTATAGAAAAAACCCTTTTTAGTTGGAGTTGTCAAACGTAAGATATTGTAATAATTAAAATATTTTTTCATAATATCTATCCTCTACGCACACAAGTAAACAAATATTTGCTCTAATGAAGCCTGATTATGTTTACCTGCAACCTTTCCTAAGTCTTTAGTTCGAACAAGTCCTTGAACTCCAAATGGAGTGCTTTTCGGATTAATAAGTATCCCACTATTCGCATCATTTTCAGCTAGTGTAATCATTTTATATTTGTCTAGTAACGTTTCCTTATCCTCAAATAATACGATCTCACCTTCATTCATAAATGCAATATAATCCGCAATCTTTTGAACATCATCAATTTGGTGGCTAGACCATATAATGGAATGCTTCTCATTCTCCATATAAGACTGGATTATATTGATGAACTCTTGTTTATCAATTGGATCGATTCCTATTAACGGTTCATCTAATAAAAGTGTTGTAGGATGAACTGAAATAGCTAGTATAAGCATAAGTTTCTTTTGCATTCCTAGTGATAAGCTACTAACTCTCTTCTTTAAATCAATGTTGAATCGTTTTATTAATTCATCGAATAATTTCAAGTCAAAATTCGGGTGACTTTGAACGTAAATTTTTCTTAGCAACTTTACTTTCGCATATGGATTACCATTAAAGAAATCATAAACAACTGCCACATTAGTTCGAATTTCTTTCTCATTGTCTATATAGTTCAATCCGGATAACTTTAAATCTCCTGAAGTTTTAATGTATGATCCATGTAATGTCTTGAATAGAGTAGTTTTACCTGCACCATTCCTCCCAATCAAACCTACAATAGAACCTTCTGGTATCTGTAAATCGATATCTTTCAGTTCAAAATCACCAATTTTGGCACACAATTTATTAGTTTCAATACTATTCATTTTGTCCATCTCCCTTTTGTTTTAATATCTCCTCAAGTACTTGAAAATCAATATTAGCATCATCTTTTAGGCGAACAACTTCATCAAGCAAATCATTAATTCTAGATAAATACATATCTTGTACTTTATCAAGATCAATTTCACTTACAAAGTAGCCTCTAGCTGATTGACTAAAAACAAACCCTTCATTCACTAGGTCGTCATAAGC
>CAZSZZ010000165.1:0-2398 GCA_964611005.1 uncultured Candidatus Izemoplasmatales bacterium
TTCACACTTTCCATTAGCGTTACGTATCTTAATCTCTCTTGCTAGTTTCCATGCGTTAGATTTATAAAAATTATGTAAAACTTTTGGTTTTTTCATAGATATTCTTCATCTCTTTTATCTTATCATTTACTTTCTCCCATTGAACATCTAAATCTTCTCTACCAAAATGTCCATAAGTTGATAAAGGTTGGAACTTAACGTTATTTAAGTTAAGTTCTTTTATTATGCTTTGAGGTCTAAAATCAAATATTTTCTCTACTAACTTTTGTATTTCAGAATCACTTATAATTCCTGTATTAAAAGTATTAACTAATACACTTACTGGTTTAGCTACTCCAATTACATAACCTAACTGAACCTCGCACTGTGTCGCAAGATTTGCCCCAACAACGGTTTTTGCTACATATCTTGCATAATAAGCCGCACTACGATCAACCTTGCTGACGTCTTTACCTGAAAAAGCTCCTCCGCCATGCTTAGCGTAACCACCATAAGTATCAACGATAATCTTTCTACCAGTTAATCCAGAATCTGCGTAAGATCCACCTATAACAAACTCTCCAG
Source organism: uncultured Candidatus Izemoplasmatales bacterium (assembly GCA_964611005.1). GTDB lineage: Bacteria > Bacillota_I > Bacilli_A > Izemoplasmatales > Hujiaoplasmataceae > 4572-104. The sequence goes on from CAZSZZ010000165.1 coordinate 565, forward strand.
TTGGATTTACTAATATTTTTGCATTAGCTATTGTATCTACATCAAAAATATTTGTAAGTACTTCATTTATAATGATAAATTCTGCCTTTTCTTGTGTTACTCCTGGTTTCGTTTGTGCTGAAACTACTATTGTTTTTATTTTCTCAGGCTTACCATTTTCATAAGCTACAGTTACTTGACATTTACCATCTGGACCAAATACATCTTTATATTTTTCTCTTCTTACTTTATCCATTTCTTTGGATATTTGATTAACTAACATAATAGGTAATGGCATTAATTCTTTAGTTTCATTACAAGCATAACCAAACATTATTCCTTGATCTCCTGCACCCTGTTCATGAGTTTCGGTTGAATCAACTCCAAGTGCTATATCATGTGATTGTTCACTGATTTTTTCCATTACCACATAGTCTTCTTCATATCCTATATCTTTAATTGTTTGTTTAGCTATTTCTACATAGTTAATCTTAGCTGAAGTTGTTACTTCTCCAAATATAAATATTAAATCATCTTTGATAGCTGTTTCAATAGCTACTCTAGCTGATGAATCTTGTTCTAAAATAGCATCTAATATTGCATCACTAATTTGGTCGCAGACTTTATCAGGATGTCCACTAAATACTGATTCACTTGTTATTAACTTCATTTATTTTTCCTCCGTTGCCACTTATATTAATTAATATAATTTTTGTAATTCATATATTTCTTAGCTATTAAAAGAACTTGATCATAGTCATCATTTGAAATATCAATTATCCTTTCTTCTGTTTCATGTATTTTTGAAATTAATATCTTGCTTTTTGTAGTATATTTCTCTTCTTTTTCATAAGCTATTAAAAATCTCTTATTGTTAATTGAAATAAAATCTAAATTGAAATATCCTACTTTATCAAGTATTCGATTTATAGGTGCGAATCTACTGACTTCTTTCTTTTCAATTTCTAATGATTTGCATGAATTTGTGGTAAGTAACCATTTTGTAATTGTATTTTTACTCATAATAAAAAAATCTCCTTCTTCTATGTTTCCACAAGAGAACGAGATTTAGGCATAAAAAAATAACCCATCTATCTGGATTTAGCACCTTTTCACGATGTGATAGGTTGCTGTGTAGTCTAAGAGCCAGTCTCTCGTACACTCTTTATGGTAATTTTATTATAACCTTTATTCTTTAATTTGTAAAGACTAAAAAAGGAGCTATTGCTCCTCCTCTAGTCCCAAAGAACTACATTATTACTTTTTTCTAACTCTTTTTCTCCGCATTTTTTACATCTAAATTCTGATGCATCCACATCATCAGGTAAAGGTACTAATATAGATCCACATTTACTACAATTATACTGTTTGACATATCTTTCATTCTCACCATACTTAACCTCAATATAAAGCTTGCTATGCAGTGTTTTACATGTAGGACATTCATACATTCTATAACCTACTGGTTGTACTAATTTTGCATTCCTATTTTTTGCTATGTATTCAAAAAACTCTTTTTCTTTCCTATTTTTATTAACTGCAATAACAATGTCAAGACTCTGTGGCGTATTATAACCAAATCCTAATAAATAATTTTTCTCATTACCACATTTTTTACATTTTGTACCATAAGAATATCCCATAAAACCATCCTTTCATATAAATATATTATATCATATATGATTAAATTAAAAATATTTTTTTTGGTAAATATGCTGTATATCTAGCATAATGATATCCTTCGCTTTCAACTAGAATACCGAAATCATGTTCATTGCTTGTTACAAAAATACAATGGAATACATCATCTTTATCACAATACATTAATTCTAAATTTTCTTTGATAAAATCATAA
>CAZSZZ010000166.1:0-2382 GCA_964611005.1 uncultured Candidatus Izemoplasmatales bacterium
ATATATTGAGATCCTATAATATCATTAGTAATGATTAATCCTTCTTTGAACACAATTGTATAATATGAGCCTAATATAACAACTATTGTTCCATAAATAAGATATGAAAATAATTCTTGATAAAAAATAATAATAGATAATGCTATATAGAAAAATAGATAAGCATAAAAACTATTAACTCCTTGAGTATAATAAAGCATTAATAATATTGAATAAATAATCGATATCTGAATCGCAGCTATTATTTTATTAAAGCGAACTAAGATGAATATTATAAACAACAATATAAATAAAATGGATATAGTTATAATTTTCATTAATACTGAATAATCAAAAAACGCTGAATAAGGTATAGTTATAATAGTTAATACCATTAAAAAACCCGATACTAACCATACTTTAATTTTTCTAACCTCGCTCACAGGAAGAAATTCAGTATTAAGTACTTTTCTCAAGAACTCTTTCATCACTTATCACCTCCAGACTCAAACGCCTCGGAAATGATTATATTAAATACTTCAGGATTCTCTTGATATATTTTCATTACTCTATAATCAATATAATAATAATAATCAGTATTAGTAATCATATTATATATTTTCTCATCTGAAATTTTATTCAATCCAAATAACCCCTTTTTTAGAGTTACATAAAATATAACAAAAGCAATAATATGTACTTCTACTTTATCGGTTTGTTTATTCAATGTTTTAAAATGGGTCGCAGAAAATATTTCTCTTCTTTTAATATCAACATTTTTAGTTTTACTTATTTTTACTGCTATTCTATTCAATACACTATGTCGTGAAATTATTAGATTGTTTAAGCGATTTAAGTCTTCTTTTGTATATTCTGGATATTTTTCTAAAATTGTTTGATAATCAATATTTTTTTCTAATGCAAGTAATATATTCATTTTTTCAGTAAAAATATTAGGTAAATCTAATTTCTTGCTAAAAGCATCTAAAAAAGAGTTTACTTGTTCATAACAGCCTAAAAAATCCTTTTCTTCTTTATTTGTCTGATATTTTAATTTTAATAAAAGATCAATATTGCGGTACTCAACTTCCTTTGATTTTGATATTTGATTATAAAAGAATGACTTTTCTTTCATAATAATATAAGAAGAAATAGTTAACATTGCTAAAAATAAAATGGAAAATAAAGTCATATTAAATTGATTACCATTTGTATTATTTAAAGCAATAAACATATTGGGATAATTAGCAACAACAAATATCATTATGAAAATAAAATATAAATCACTAATTATAATAACTTTTAGATCTTGATAAATTGAAGCTAGACAATATATAACAAATAATAAAGGGAATATTGATGGTGATTGTAATAAAATAATCATCAATGTAACAACAGAAAACATTCCTAATGTTAATAAATATCTATTTATTTTTAAATATGAATAATCGTTTTCACCATAGGCAGTCATAATAAAGCTAAATAATAAAACAATGATAAAAGCTATTCCCAAAGGAATGATTAAATCCCATGAATATTTAGCGATTATCATATATGTCATTGTCATTAACAACAAAATGAAAAATACCACTGTAATAATTGTGGTTTTCCCTCGTAAATTTTTAATTTCTAAATGTTCACGATATTGTTCGATTTCTGAAAAGGCATAAGTTTTCTTTTTGTTCAAAACATCCTCCTATAAAGGATTCTTTTTTATTTTTCCATATATTCTAGGATAATTTAAAGGTGTTGATTTTATTTTTTTTATAAAAATTAAAACATGCATTTCATTTTCTGAAATTAAATATTCCTTTATCGATTCTACTTTACCACCTAACAATTTTATACCTGACATTGCTTCTTTTAATTCTTCTTGGTATTTTATTGATTTATAAGCAATAAAATATCCTCCAATTTTCACAAAAGGTAAAGTTAATTCAACAAGTATATTTAATCTAGCGACTGCTCTAGAAGAAACAAAATCAAAATTATTTTTAAGCGGAAATTCCTCTGCTCTACCATGAATTAATTTAATATTTTCTAAATCTAATTGTTTTATTAATTCTGTTAAAAATAAAATCCTTTTATTTAATGAATCCACAATAGTAATATCTAGAGAAGGTTCAATAATCTTTAAAGGAATTGATGGAAATCCCGCTCCCGCTCCTATATCTAATAAAGATTTATTTGATAAATTTAACCATTTAGATAAAACAATAGAATCATAAAAGTGTTTATAATATACTTCTGTTTCATCTGTAATTCTAGTTAAATTCGTCTTTTTATTAGTTTCAATAAGTATTTGATAATATTTATTAAATTTAAAGTCATTTAAGCGTTTATTTAAATTTATATCAAGATTATCACGCTCTTTAAACATAATATACTCCTTTGGTATATTTA
>CAZSZZ010000167.1:0-2374 GCA_964611005.1 uncultured Candidatus Izemoplasmatales bacterium
GTTAATAAAAATACGTTTGTTTTTATTCTTCTCTTGCGAAATTTCTATTTTTTCAATATCTGAACTAGGTATTTTAAATAAACATGTTTTTGAATTTTGAATTCCAAAAAGTCTAGCTATGTCAATTAAACAAAAGTATGGCTGTTTCTTAACAACAGTAGCTCTAACAATTCCATAATCTGCATTTTTAAATTCTCTAATCATTTTCCTTGTCCTCTTTTTCATATAATATATCACTAATAACTTGTTCATAATTTTCGTTTCTTCTAGTTATTTTTTGTAGATATATTTGCGTAGTATTTGGGTTTTTATGTCTTAATAATTGTTGAGTACTAAATAATGGAGCTCCTGAATTCATAGCTATTACTGCGGCTGTATGTCTTAGACTATGTGCTGTATATATACTTTCATCAATTCCTATATCCCTTAAATATTCTTTTACCATTGCACTTATTGTTTTTGCACTTATTCGTTCATGTTTATAATTTCTACTATGGTTTATAAAAAGTGGCTTTTTATTGTCTGATCTAGCGAATAAATATTCTAAAATTAATTCATATGTTTTATCTGATAACTTTACATAAGCATCTTTTGAATCTCTACCTTTTCCTTGGACATATAATGCTTGTGCATCTTCAATATAATGTATATCTCCTGAATCAGCCCGACTTACTTCAATCGTTCTAAGCCCTGTAGTTAACATTAAACTTATAATTGCATAATTTCTTAATTCTACAATTCCTCTTGTTGAGATACTTTTTGCATAATTTAACAATGATCTTGCTTGTTTATTTGATAAAGGTTCTCTTTTAAATGTTTCAGTGATTCTTACTCCTTTTATTCCTACAGCGATATTTTCTCCTAAACCCTCTGCATAAATCCATTCATAAAAACCTCTAATTATTACAATATGTTTTTGTACTGATCTTGCTTCTAAATGACTTAATAACTCTACCCTATATGCTTTTATATCTTCTCTGCTTGGTGGCTTAGATAATTTTTCTACATATTTGGCATATTCCATTAATATCCTTTTATAGCTTTCTTTTGTTATTGGTTTTACATCTTTGAAAGTTATATAATCATTTATCTGCTGTATTAAATTTGATTTATCCACTTTTGATTACCTGTGTTTTTTTATTTAAAAGTTCAATCTGTTCTATAAATTCTCTTTCTCCTTCTATTGCCGTACATAAATCTAATTTCAATGTGTTAGCTATAGTTATAAGTAACCTTACAGACATTTTCTTTCCTCTTATTCCATTTTCAATCTGTGCATAATAGTCTGATGAAATATTAGATTTATATCCTACCTCTTCAATAGTCATTTTTACCTTTTCTCGTTGTCTTTTTAGATAATCTCTATGAAGGTAAATTCTGTAATTTTTGTTAACTATCAACTGTATCAAACTAGCTCCTTTCTTTCAATTTTAAAATAGTAATTTTATTTTATACTTAATTTTTAATTTTGAAAATAGTTTGAATATGGTTTTTTTCATCTGCAACAAAACGTGTTGATTTTTGTCTAAATATTGTGCTATAATTATATTTAATGTTAACAATAATTCTGTTTTTGCAACATTTGTTGCTACGTAAAATTATAATAAGGATGTGTGAATATGAATGATAATCTTTTCAATTTAAACTTCGTTAGTGAAAATCTTAAAAAATTAAGATTGTCACATAATCTTTCTACTTATGATGTTGCTGAAATCATCTCTAAAACAAGACAAGCTTACTCTAATTATGAAAATGGTATCCGTACAATTAGCATAAAAGATCTTGTTGCTTTAAGCGGTTATTATAATGTCTCAATTGATGTTATTGTAGGAAACCCTTTTACACTAGCTAACGATAAGACTTTAGCATTTAGATCTTTTGAAAAAAAAGAATTTGCTGTAAAAGAAACCATGCCATTTACAATATCTACTATCAATGATGATATTATTGTTGTAAAATATGATGATCTTCATTTTAAATTTTTCTGGAAGACTAATCAAAATCAAGATGGATATGTTATGATATTTGATTATTATGACAAGACATACATTTCAAAAGTGTACTTTAAACCAAAAGGTGGTGGACATTTTTATATTAATGAAAAGCCGAGATATTTTAATAAAGCTCATGCAGAAAATATTGTATTTAAAGGAGTTTTAATGGCTGATTTAAATAAATATATGGACATACCTCATTTTTTTAGTGCTTCGCGCTAATTCACAAACATAATCATTAATGCTAAAATGGTTATGGTGGCTAAGACATATTAAATATATAATTCCTAATATCCTTATCAAAGGAGTTGCTTTCTGGCAACTCTTTTTTATTTTAAGAAAGGACATCAGATGGATAAAAATATAGAATTTCATATTAA
>CAZSZZ010000168.1:0-2364 GCA_964611005.1 uncultured Candidatus Izemoplasmatales bacterium
GGATATAAATAAAAATCATCTCTATAGCGCTTGTATACCTTTACAGTAATATCTTTTAATACTTTGTTTGATATAGAATCAATAACATCTTCTATATCCTTCTTAATCTCCTCAATTTTAACTGGAGCATAATGATAAAATAATTTTAATAATTCTTCTTTACGATTATCGGAAATATCTATTTCGCCTAAAATAGTATGGGATTTTGCTTCAAAATGAATTTTATCTTTAAATTCTACTGCGGTTGTTTCAAAAAAATAAATCTTATTTAGTGAAACTTCTTCTCCTTTTTTTATGCGTACAATTACATTTTCTGAATTCTCTGTCAACACATTAACCGGATAAGTATTGTATGTTGAATCATTAGTTTGTAATACTTTACCAAAGAAAGTATAATTTTTTCCTATTTCTATCATCTAATTAATTACTCCTTAATAAAAATATATGTTCCAATATCTTTTAATATATATTCATATTTATCTAACGCTTCAAATCTGTCTGTAGATGTTTTTAATAAAACATAACCTTCAGGTAATAAAATCATTTCTCTTTTTAATAAAGGCTTAAAAATCAATAAAATATTACATTTATTATTATAATGTATCATTAAAGATTTTGAATTTGTTTCTATTATTTCAATTCCTTGTTCCATTTCTGAAGTGGATTTGAATTTAAAACAAGAAAACTTTTTTCTTATTTTAATTATTTCTTTAATATATTCAATAGCCTCATTAAATGTTTCTCTTCTTTGCCAATCAATTAAATTGATATCCGTTCCTAAATTATATGAATTTTGTTCACCCTTCTTCGTTCTAAAAAATTCTTGCCCCGAATGAATAAAAGGAACTCCTTGAGATAATAATACCATAGAAGTAGCTAATAATTGACTTTTTTTAACCATTTCTATATCTGAAAATATATGTATAGTTTTATCAAAAAAAGTCATATTATCGTGGCATTCTACATAATTAATACTTTGAGAGGTGTATTTAAACATGTAACGGTTATATGCGCTTCCTAAAAGCATTTGTTTCACAACATCTATTTCTAATGTATTACCAGTTGCGTAGCCTTTGCTTAGAACATCAAATGTTTTTCCTTTAATAGTATCTCGAAATCTATCATTGAAAAAACCGATTGTATGAATTACCTTTTTATTTTCCATATGTGCCATGCGATCAGTCATATTAGATGAATACATATTCCAACCTTCACCATATACAATGATATGTTCTGATATATCATGTAATTCTTGACGCAATTCATTCATCGTTTCATAATCAATCAGTCCCATTAAATCAAATCGGAACCCATCTATTTTATATTCCTTAGCCCAATATAGTACACTATCAATTATTAACTTTCTCATCATTTTTCTATGACTTGCGATATCGTTATGACAACCACTTATATTAGTACATATCCCTTGTCTATCAACGTGATACGGGTATCCAGGAACTAGTTTCTCATACGCAAATTCAAGCGCATCATAAACATGGTTAAACACTACATCCATTACTACAGAAATACCTGATTCATGTAAAATATCAATCATTCTCTTTAATTCATTTATACGAGAATAAGGGTCGTCAGGATTTAATGAATACCAACCTTCTGGTACAAAATATTGTTTAGGATTATATCCCCAATTATATTCACCATTTTCTTTAGTTTCATCAACTCCATCAAAATCAAAAATAGGCATTAATTGAACGTGTGTAATTCCAAGTTCTTTTAAGTAATCTATTCCTGAAGAAAAACCATTGTTAGTTTTTACACCTTTTTCTATAACTCCAAGAAATTTACCTTTGTTAACAAAATTCATATCTGGATCAATAGTAAAATCTCGAATATTCATTTCATAGATTATAGCTTCTAAAATATTACCTGTAAAATTAGATTTATGTTTCATCTGATAAAAGCTGGTTCTATCTACTACATATGCATATTCTCCATTTGCATTTGAAGATATTGCATATGGATCCTGAACAATAGATTCTTTACCATTTACATAAACAATATAGCGATATTTATAGCCTTCTAAATCTCCATCAATTAGTATTCTCCAAATGCCTGAATTCTTGTAAGTTAAGTTATAAATATATTTTTTTTTATTAGGCGAAATTAATTCTATTTTTACATATTTAGCAACTGGAGTCCAAATTTTAAACTTCGTATTTTCTTTTCTATAAGTAAAACCCAAATCATTTTTTTTATATTGGTATATATTATCGAATAATTCAGTTCTAACAATTTTACCTGTATATAATTCTGACATTTTATGATTTTGATTTTCTACAAAATAAACTTTGTTTAAATCAATATAAGCGTCAAAATTACAGACAAGTTTTATTTCTTCTCCCA
>CAZSZZ010000169.1:0-2313 GCA_964611005.1 uncultured Candidatus Izemoplasmatales bacterium
AGTTAATTTTGATATAGATTTATCAAAACTAACATTACCTGAAGAACCTGATATATTAACAGATAAAGAAATTCGTGATTATATTGAAAAACATCCGATGACTATAGTTGCGGGAACTGTTGGTGAAGATGAACATTCTGTTGGTTTAAGAGAAATAATCGATATTAAACATGGTGGAATAGAAAAATATGGTATTAAATGTATTTATCTAGGTACATCCGTTCCAATATCTAAATTAATTGATGCGGCTATTGAGACTAACGCCGATGCTATTTTGATGTCTACTATTATTTCACATGATGATATTCATTATAAAAACATGAAAAAGATTCATGAATTAGCTATTGAAAAAGGTGTTAGAGATAAATTAATTATTATTGCTGGAGGAACTCAAGTAACTCCTGAAATAGCTAAAAAGCAAGGTATGGATGCAGGTTTTGGTAGAGGAACTAAAGGAAACCATGTCGCAACCTTCTTAGTCAAACATAAGGAAACTATGAATGAAAATTGATTGTTTAGTAGCTGAAATTGGCTCCACTACTACTGTTGTTAATGCTTTTGATAACTTGGATGATTCCCCAAGGTTTTTAGGCAGCGGTTTTAGTCCAACAACAGTTTTAGAAGGAGACGTCACTATAGGTCTAAATAAAGCCATTGAAAATTTAAAGAAACAATTGAATGTTTCTGAGTTAAATGTTAAAGAAAGCTTTGCCAGTAGTAGCGCCGCTGGTGGATTAAAAATGAGTGTTCATGGTCTTGTTTATGAGATGACTGTTAAAGCTGCTAAAGAGGCTGCTCTTGGAGCTGGAGCTAATATTAAAATGATTACCAGTGGTATACTAGATGAATATCAAATTGAAGAAATAAAAGCTACTCCTTTAAATATAATAATGATTTCAGGAGGAGTAGATTACGGTGAGCGTAAAACATCAATTGAAAATGCTAAAAAAATCGCTGAATTAAAATTAAATATTCCGATAATATATGCAGGAAATATTCAAAATCAAAATATAGTAAAAAAAATATTTGCGGATAATAACCAAGATAGGTTTTTATATATATCAAAAAATGTATATCCAAAAATTGATGAATTACAAGTTGATGAAGCTAGAAAAATTATTCAAGAAGTATTTGAAGAACATATTATTCATGCCCCCGGGATGGAAAGAGTAACTTCAATTATTAATGAAGCTATTATTCCTACACCAGGAGCTGTTATGAAAGCTTCCATCTTACTTCAAAAAGAAATAGGTGATTTAGTTACTATTGATATTGGTGGAGCCACTACTGATATACATTCTGTAACCTTTGGTAGCGAGAAAATTGATAAGATACTTATATCTCCTGAACCTTTTTCTAAGAGAACAGTTGAAGGAGATTTAGGTGTTTATATTAACAAGGATAATATTATTAATCTAGCCACGAAGGAAAGATTAATGAAGGATTTAAAATTAGATGAAGATGATTTGGATAATCTACTAAAAAATTATCAACCAATTCCAGATAAAGCACAGTTACCTTTAACTGAGTATTTAACTTTAGTAGCTTTAAAAGAAGCTATTGAAAGGCATGCTGGTAAATTAGTTAATCAATATACAGCTAGTGGAAAAATGACTTACGCCGAAGGTAAAGATTTAACTAATGTTAAATATATTATCGCTACAGGTGGTGCTTTAACAAGACTTCCTGGAAGGTTTGATATTATAAAACAAGTTCTAAATCAAAAAAATAGTTTATTATTAACTCCAAATAAAAATAGTCAAATTTTAATTGATGAATTTTATATTATGGCTTCTTTAGGAGTTTTATCAAAAAAACACCCTAAAGCAGCTTTAAAACTTCTAAAACAGAGCTTAGGAATTGGGTGAAATAATGTTTCCTTTGATTATTATTAATCGCAAAAAGTTAATAGACAACATAAAAAATGTTTTAAAAATGAGCAGGGAAAATAATATTTCTTATATTACCTTTGTAGTAAAGGCGTTTTCTGGTAATGAAGAAATTTTATCTATTATTAATTCTACTTCTTTAAAAAGCATAGGCGATTCAAGAATTGAAAATTTAAAGAAATTTCAATCTCTACCTATAGAAAAAATGTTATTAAGAATTCCTATGTTAAGTGAGGTAAGAGATGTAATTAAATACGCTGATATTTCTTTAAATTCTGAACTTTCAGTAATTGAAGCTCTAGACTTAGAGGCTAAGGCGCAAAACAAAATACATGATATATTAATTATGTTTGATTTAGGAGATTTAAGAGAAGGATTATATTATAAATCTGATTATCTTCCCTTTATCAAAAAAGTTTTATCT
>CAZSZZ010000170.1:0-2259 GCA_964611005.1 uncultured Candidatus Izemoplasmatales bacterium
CTTTAAATCCACCCTGTAAAATATAAGTTAATTCTTTCAAAAATTTAATAGTATCTAATTCTTTATCATAGGTATAATCACCAAATTCTTGATAAGTTTTATCTAAAATATCATTTTTATAATTTTGAGATTCAAAATCATATTTATACTCTGAAACAATCACATAAAGGCGTAAAAGTTCTCCATCTCTTTCTACGAATACATCTAACATTTTATCAAAAGCGTCTTCAAATGTTGTTTGTAATATTAATAAATCTTGAAAACTCATACTTAGACTATACAAAGAACTATCATTTAGATTCTCTACCATATCAGTATAATCATTGTATAAAAGCTCTTTTTCATCATCTGTAAAGACATTAGAAATATTATTTAATAGAGATTCATTATCATCTCTGAAATCATTATAATAACTTATTGTTAGAATAGCTGCCTCAGTATACCCCATTTCAATTGTTGATTCATTTTTTAAATCTGAAACTACATTTTCAAAATAATTTTCATCTAAAGAATCAAGAAAATTAATAAAAGCTTCTAAAGAATATAATGTCTTTATCGCCATTTTTCCTGTATAGTTATCAATATCTTCATTTATAGATGTTTCAGAGCCTGATAACATCAATACTATGTCATATAATTGATAAATTAAAATCATATCTTCTTGGCTTGGCATGGTTTCTCGAAGAACATTTACCATTTCTTCATTAGCTACTTCAAGTTCAGATGCATTTAAATTACTTACATTATCAACGTCGGATAACGATAACAATGTTTCTACTAAACTTTCAGTCATCAAAGATTCTACGGACACAAAATAATCCAAAGTAGAAGTTATAGATAAAACAAGTTTATCAGGGTTAGAATTTAATAATTCTTTAACTTCATTGTAAGTATCTAGTGTATTTTGAGTGTCGTCAATCATTGTTTGATAGTAATCAAACATATTTGGATATTGTTCTTTCAAATTATTATAATATGATATATTTTCTTCTAAACTAGTAATATACATATCAAGATACGTAGGAAAATACACTTTAACCAAAGCTGATACTAAAGCCTCAACATTATCAACTTTTGATAATAAATCATTTAATGCATTATATACTCCAATATAATCATCTGATTCATACGATTCACTAATAAAACTATCAAATTCTGTCAATAGTTCATTAACATCTGTGCTTAGCATACCTTTATTAACAAGCTCTTCAGCTAATTCATCAGTTTTAGTCAAATTATATTCAGATAAGATATTACTTACATTTTGAATTTCATAATCTTTATCTTTCACATATGCAAAACTTGCGCTAAATGGTGAATCTTGCATACCTCTTGGAGCTTCAGTTTTAACTTGAAAAACAATACGATCTCCATCTAAATCAGAAAAATCGTATGAAGTTATTTTAACTGTGTCCACTTCTTCTCCATTAGCAAATACAATATATCCTTTAGCATTTTCAACTAAATCCCATGATAAAAGCTTTCCAGATATAGTTAAATTTGTCGGTGCGATAATAAATTCTTTTTCATCAATATTTAGATTAGATCCATCATTATTACAACTAAAAATGCCAAAGCTAATTACAACTACAAGTAAAGCTAGAATAATTTTTTTCATATTTCCTCCCTATAACATTTTAATTTCATCAACTATTTTTATCTTATTTATTTTATATAAATAATATATATAGCTCAAAATAAGTACAATTCCTACAATAACACATCCATATAAGTTAGTCAATAAATTACTAGAAACATCCTTATAATAATCCGTGAATAGAACTACATATTTTAAGTGTTTGGATAATATTAATATTTCTGTATATCCAAAAGAAATTATAATTGATAAAATAAGTAAATATTCTTTTAGCAAATTTATCATAAAAACAGATTTGCCAGCACCTAACACTTTGATTTTAGCGATATCATTTTTAATATCATAAAAAACCAATAAAGTATTGTTAAACACTATAATAACAAAACTAGCTATCATAAAAAGTGTGAACACTGTGAAAAAATTAATTACATTTTCTGCGGAACTTATATAATCATTAAAATATAAATCCGGATCTAAAATAAAATACATTTTTGAACTGTATTCTTGAATTAGATTTTGGTATTCTTTATCTTTATTATTCGAATTTATTAAAATTGTATTAGCTTTAGCTGTAGATGAATATTCATCTACATTTATAATATTTGAATATATAATATTATCAAAATCAGTATCAAAAAAACCCACAACTACTACTGATATAT
>CAZSZZ010000171.1:0-2226 GCA_964611005.1 uncultured Candidatus Izemoplasmatales bacterium
CCATTATATGGAAAGTAAGTTTCTAATATCTTTGATATGCTAACAAATATAGGAGAAGAATATCTTTCTCTTTCAAAATAAAAATCATGATGGTGATATATAAATTTGCATATATTCTTTTCATTAATATTTCCTATGGCAATTCCAACTGGCAAATTAAATCCTAATGATGATACATTATTAGGTATCAAAACGTCTATTTTATTATTTATAATAATTGATGTGAGTTTTTTTTCTATCGCTTCTGCTTTGTTATATATATATTTTAATAAAGCTTTTTCAGATTCAAAATCAATTAATTTTTTAAATGCATTATCATGTATCTTTTTATTGTATTCAGCATTATAAAATAATTCTTCAATATAAATGTGATCTTTTCTAGAAATCTTTTCTCCTGAAATATATATTACTTCATGGCCTAAATTTTTTAAGGCGTAAGCCCATTTATCCATTTCTAAAGATACACCATCTGTTTTAAACACTCTAAAGTGCAATAATCCAAACTTCATTTTTTATCCTCTTTTCACCCAACAATATTGGAAAGGATTTAATCTATTATTAAAATTCTTTCCGGTTATTAAGTCAATGCCATTAAATTCTATGTCTACTTTAACTTCTTTATTAGTAACGTTGACAATACATAAAATTTCATCGGCATCATTATTTCTAATTAACGCAAAAACATTATTATTAAGATACAATACTTTTTGTTTGCTTGAAGGAGAAAAAGAAGCGTTATCTTTTCTTATTTTAAGCAATTCTTTATATTTAGAAAATACTTTGCTAGATATAGTATCTTTATTATTTAATCTGTTAATTAAATCATCGTAATTTAGTTTTTCTCTATTTATTCTTCTATTAATGTTAGATTCCTCTAAACCTTTATAATCATTTTGACTGCCTAATAAACTATGTATATAAATACCAGGAACGCCTTGTAATGAAAGCAGTATAAATTGTGAAGCCATAAATTTATTAACTTTCATATCAACCGAAGCATTCTTATCGGCTATTGCATCCAAATAATTAATATTTAATTCATAGGGGCTTTTTGTTCCATCAGAATTTTTCTTATATCCTATTCTTCCATTTTTATTAATTGTATTATTGAGCATCAATGCGATTTCATCTTCATCTAAAATGTCTTCAACTGGTCTAATGCCTATGCCATCATGAGAGGCGAGAAAATTGAAATATGTATTATTATTGAATAATTTAATTTTTTCTAAGCTTTTAGCCCAATTTGTAATTTTAGACGAATTGCCGCTAATAAAGGTGAATAATGTTAAAGGTGGTAGAGGAAATTGGTAAACTAAATGAGCTTCATCTCCATTTCCAAAATAAGAAATATTATCTTTGTGTGGAACATTTGTTTCAGTAATCAATCTAGTATTAGGGAAACAAGATTCTAATACTTCTCTTATTATCTTTATTAATAAATGAGTTTTGCGATGATGAATGCAAGAAGTACCAACTTCTTTCCATAAAAAACCCACAGCGTCTAATCTGATAAAATTAGCACCATTTTTTGCATACTCTAATAATACTTCCAACACTTTTATAAACACTTTTGGATTTGAATAGTTTAAATCTAGTTGATCACTAGAAAAAGTTGCCCATAAGTTTTTATCACCTGAACGAGTTTTATATCTATAATATAATGGTAGATTTCTAGGCCTTACAACGTCTTTATAATCAATATTATCAAAGCATTCTATAAAAAAATTTTTATATTCTTCTTCATCATTACAATAACCTATAAACCAATCAGAAGAAGCTGAAATATGGTTTATTACAGCGTCAAACATTAATTTATATGATTTTGAAAGAGTTTTAATATCTTCCCAAGAGCCTAATTTTTTATCGATTTTTAAATAATTAACTACACTAAATCCATCATCAGATGAATAAGGAAACATTGGTAATATATGTACAGTATTAATTAAATCACCAACGTTTTCGCTTAAAAATTTATTAAGTAATTTTAGTGGTTTATCTTTTCCTTTAATTGAATCTCCATATGTAATTAGCATTATATCTTTCTCATCAAGTTCTTTTAATGTTTCATTAGAATTATATTTTAATTTTAATTTTTCTATTTCATCATAAACATAAGAAGAATCAATTCCATAAATTTCTTGTAAGTATTTTATCAAGGTTATCACTCCTTATTAATATTCTATAAAAAAACAAAGTTAATAATTGTTTGGGTGCTGGTTTCAAATA
>CAZSZZ010000172.1:0-2222 GCA_964611005.1 uncultured Candidatus Izemoplasmatales bacterium
GAATGATTATATTTATGATAAGAATAAATATTATCTTTTAATGAACTATAATGATTCAGATCTTGTTATATATAAAAGTTCTTTTTCTTATTTGACCAAAAAAGAATTACAAGAAATTTGTTATTATTCAATTGACGAATTAAATAACTATTTAGAAGAAGATATGATAAGCCAATTAGAAACAATAGAGAATCTTTATCTCTTTTTCTCTGAAATTAGTGAAAGTGAAAATCTTTTACCAGTTTTTGCAATTAACAGAGAGATAAGAAAAGAGATATATAACTATCAGGTTAAAGAAACCAGTTATTTAAAAACATTGAATGCTTTAGAATACGCTAAGGCATTATATGATTTAAATACATTTTACCTAAAAAGAAATGATTTTTTCTTGTTATATAATACTTATAATGATACACAAATGCATTACTTACATGAATTTACAGGAATAAACGAAGAAGATTTAAAGTTTTTGTTAATACAAAATAACACTTTAACTGCTTCAAAAATTGAAAGCTATAATCTTTGTCAATTTCAATATCTATTAAGGTATCTATTAAAACTTGATAATTATGAATCTAGTACATATCAGTTTTTGGGAAAATTAAGCCACAAAGTATTCGAAAAAGTAACTAAAGATGAGTTTATTGATATAAACAATATAGTATTAAATTACTTGGATTTTCCTAAAGAAGAATTTTATAAAGAAAAGATTTATCGTGAAGCTCTTCTAAAAGAATTAAAAAAAATAGTACCTATTTTAATTGATTTTCATAGAGAAACTGAGTTTAAAATAATAGAAACTGAATTGGAATTTAAAGTACCTTATAAAGAATTCTTTATTACAGGAATTATAGATAAAGCTATGGTTTATAGAAAAATAGATAATTTTTTTATTTTAGTTGATTATAAGTTAAACGATAAAGATTTTGATGTTACAGAAGTTGAAAGAGGAAGATTATTACAACTGCCACTTTATTTATTTGCCTATACATCTATTAACAAAGGATATAAACCAGTTGGATTGTACTACCAAAAAACATCTATTGGTAGATATAAATCCAATGAAAATGGAATCTCAGATGCATTTAAATTAAGAGGAGTTTCTTTAAAAAATAAAGGGATTATTCAAGCATTAGATTTAGACTTGAAGCATATTAAATCTTTGAGTTATAAAAAAGATGGTGATTTTAGAAAAGATAAACATCTAATTAGTGAAAATGAATTTATAAAAATAAAAGAAGCTGTAATTAATCATATAGAAAAGATGATTTCTAATATTAAAAGAGGGCAATTTAAGATAAATCCTTTACCAGAATACAGTAAGAAAACTGGCTCTATTTCTTGCGAATACTGTAAGTTTGAATCAATCTGTTATAATAAAAACAAAGGATTAGGAGGTGAATCGTTATGAATTACACACCTTCTCAATTAGAAGCTATTAATCTAAGAAATACAAATATTTTAGTTAGTGCTGGAGCGGGTTCTGGAAAGACTGGAGTCTTAAAAGAACGCGTGATTAAATATTTAGAAGATGGAACTCATATAGATGAATTAATAATTCTAACCTTTACCAATCAAGCGGCTAAAGAGATGAAAGCGAGAATTATTGAGGCTATTATAAAAAAAGGAAATTTAGATATAGAATTAAAAAGAATTAATCAAGCAATTATCTCTACTTTTGATTCTTTTTGCCTTGCCTTGGTTAAACAATATCACTATCTATTAGATTTACCTAAAACTATAAATATAGCTGATAAAATACAGCTTTTAGAATTACAAGAAGAAACATTAGAAAGAGTTTTAAAAGATAATTATATAAAATCCAATCCATCTTTTAAAGAACTTATCCTTTCTTTATTTCAACGTGGCGATCAATTAATATATGATAGTGTTAAAAATCTAGCTCATGCATTAACAAAAAAGCCTAATTCATTGAAATATATTAATGATTTTGAGAATTACTATCTAAAAGAAAACATTATTGAGGATTTTTTTCTTGAATTCAAAGACTATATTTATACCTTATACAATAATTTTAGTAAAACAATTAGCTTATTTAGTCAAAAATTAACTGAAAATGATTCAGAGAAAATTCTTGAATATTTAGAAAAAGTTAAAAACATAGATTCTTTGATTTCGAATATCGATGATTTTGATAAATTTATCGTTACTACTATAGACATAAAACTACCAAGAAGTCCAAATATTAATAAAGATGATCC
>CAZSZZ010000173.1:0-2217 GCA_964611005.1 uncultured Candidatus Izemoplasmatales bacterium
TAAATACATAGAATACGTAAAAATTACAAAAGAAAAGTAGGACATTTCCCTACTTTTCTTTTATAGATTTAAAATATTTTTCGATTATATTTTTAAATTCTTTCGGATTATTCGCGCTACAAATTTGAACTTTTATATCGCTTGAATTAGGTAATCCCTTCAAGTACCAAGCGCCATGATTACGCATTTCTAAAGTAGCTATATGCTCTCCCTTTAAAAAAATCAATTTATTTAAATGCTTAAAAATGATGTTTTTTCTTTCATCAAGCATTATATTTTTGCGGTATTTTCCTGTTTCTAAAAAATCTATTATTTGCTCTATTAAAAACGGATTTCCAAGCAACCCTCTACCAATCATAATAGCGTCACACTTTGTGTATTCTAACATGTATTTAGCATCCTCAGGAGTAGTTATATCTCCGTTCCCAATTACAGGTATTCTTACATTTTCTTTAACCTCTTTTATAATATCTAAATTCACCCTTCCTGAATACATATCAGATCTTGTTCTACCATGAATAGTAATAGCGCTAACTCCAGCCATTTCCATTAATTTAGCAAACTCTACAGCGTTAATGTTACTATGGTCCCAACCGCTTCTAATTTTGACAGTAACAGGTATATTTACATTTTTCACAATATTGCTAACTATTTGATAAGCTAAATCAGGAGTTGTCATAAGCTTACTTCCAGCTCCTGATTTAACTACTTTTTGGACAGGACAACCCATATTAATATCAATAATATCAGCTCCTGTATTCTTATTAATATAAATAGCTGCTTTTGTCATTGTTTCTACATCACCACCAAATAGTTGTAATGCAATTGGGTGTTCTAATTTGTTTATCTTAATCATATCTAATGTTCTTTTGTTTTCAAATAATAATCCCTTATCCGAAATCATTTCAGTATATATCAATCCCGCTCCAAATTCTTTTAAAATTATCCTATAAGCGGAATTTGTGACGCCAGCCATGGGAGCTATAATCACTTGATTTTTTATTTCTAAGTTTTTAATTTTCCAATTCAAATTCACCACACCTTTTATAAAGTAAGCTTAAGATAGCTAATATTATATAATATAATATTGAAAAAACAAAACAATATATTTTCTAAAAATTTATGATATAATACCTTGCGGGAAGTGATGATATGAAAGATTATTTAGTTAAAGCTTATGCTTTTGATGGAACAGTAAGAATATACGCTGCTAAAACCACAGACCTCGTAGACAAAGCTAGAAAAATACACGGAACTTGGCCCGCTGCCAGCGCAGCTTTTGGTAGGATGCTAACAGCGTCCTTAATTATGGGAACTATGTATAAAGGCAATCAGACACTTACCATTAGAATTAATGGGGGCGGTCCAATTGGAGAAATGGTAGCTATTACAAACGCTCACGGAACTATAAAAGGTACGGTGGAAAATCCAGAAGTTCATTTTTCAAGAAATGAGAAATTGGATGTGGGATTAGTTGTAGGTAATAATGGTTTTATTCATATAACCAAAGACTTAAAAATTAGAAATATTTTTACTTCCAGCGCTAAACTACAAACCGGAGAAATAGCTGATGATTTTACTTATTATTTTGCATCAAGCGAACAAATTCCAACTTCAGTTGCCTTAGGTGTTTTAGTAAATGAGAAAAATAAAGTTTTCGCTAGTGGAGGTTTCATACTACAACTCATGCCTGGCACTTCAGAAGAATCCATTCAAACAATAGAAAAAAGAATTAAAAAAATGAAACCTATTTCTGAATTATTATCTAGCGGAAAAACTCCTGAAGATATTATAAATATAATAACCAGGGGTAATCATAAATTTATTGATGAAATGCCATTAGATTATGTCTGTGACTGTTCTAAGAAGAGATTTGAAAAAGGATTGATTTCTCTTGGAAAAGAAGAAATTAATAATTTTATAGAAGAAGATAAACCTATTGAAATTACTTGCCAATTTTGTAAAAAACAATATAACTTTTCAATTTCAGAACTTAAAACTATTTATAAAAATATATAAAATATAATTCTTTTATAAATCAAGTAGAGGAAAATAAATAGATTATATTTCCACTTATTTTGCCCTCTCCCATCACCGTACATACAGAACTGTATACGGCGGTTTAATTATATATTCCAAATTTAATACCACTAAGATAATAGGCATATGGATTTATTAGTCCTGGTCTATTTTCTTTTGAGTTAGGCGTTTCTAACA
>CAZSZZ010000174.1:0-2136 GCA_964611005.1 uncultured Candidatus Izemoplasmatales bacterium
ATATACGCTTGGCTTAAGTTTTGACATTAAATGAAAAAAGAAATATGTTTTTCCCAGACAAGTAGCTATGTATATATTAAAAGATTTATATGATATAACTTATAAAAAAATTGGACAAATTTTTAATAACAGAGATCATTCAACTGTAATCTATAGTATAGAACAAATATCTAATGATATTCAAATAGATAAAACTAAAAAAAACGACGTAGATAAACTGTTGATTAAATGTGGAAAAAAATAGGTTTATTAACATTGTTTTAATATGTTTTTATGTCCTAATATGGTATAATATTAGTATAAATGTTATATTTATCAACATATCCACAACACCTAACAATAATAATAATAAAAAATATTAATAAATTAATATAAATAAGTAATTTGGAGGTTTTTTATGAATTTTTCTATCAACAAAGATGTTTTATTAAACAATCTATTAGTTTCTCAGAAAGCTTTATCTACAAAAACACCCGCTCCATATCTTCAAGGAATAAAACTTGAAGTTTATCAAAATGAGTTAATATTAATAACGAGTAATTCTGATATAACAATTAAAATTTCAATTAAAGATGAAAGTTTGAATGTTGAAAGTACAGGTGAAGTTTTAATTCCAGGAAGAGTGTTTGTTGATTTTATTCGTAAATTAGATAAAGGGGTAATTGAAATATCCGTTATTGATAACAGTGTTTTGAAAATTCATTCTAATAATACTGATTTATCATTAAATCTCCAAAATGTTGATGATTATCCTGAAATTAATTTTATTATGAGCGATAAACCTATAAAATTAGAATCTAAAATAATGAGATTAATTATTAAACAAACAACTTTTGCAACATCAAACATAGAAAATAGACCAATATTAACAGGGGTAAATATTAAAGTAGAAGGTAACAAATTAACAGCCATTGCTACTGATTCTTTTAGGTTAAGTCAAAAATCAATTAATATTAAAGATAATTTTGATGAAATGAATGTTGTTATACCTGGTAAAAGTTTAGATGAATTAATTAAAATTTTAGAAACTGATTTAGAAGAAATATTACTTCATTTAAATCATAAAACAATATTATTTGAGTATGGTAATATTTTATTTCAATCTAGATTATTAGAAGGTAATTTTCCGGAAACCGGAAGATTAATTCCCACAGATTTTCCAATAATTATTAAATTTAAAACTTATGATTTGTTAGTAGCCATTGAAAGAGCGTCTTTATTATCTTCCAAAGATAATTTAAACAGCATTGTAAAATTATATTTAAAACCTAATAACATCGTAGAGATAACTTCTAATTCTCCGGAAATAGGAAAGGTAATTGAAGAAATTTATCCGGTTGAAAAAGCAATAGGAACACCTTTAAAAATAGCATTTAGTTCAAAATATTTCTTAGATGCATTAAAAACATTTAATTCAGATGAAATATATGTTAAATTTACTGGAGAAGTGAGACCTTTTGTAATCGAAGGGGATAAAGATATAGGATTAATCGAATTAATTTTACCAGTAAGAACTGAATAAAAAAATATATGGGATTATTCCCATTATTTTTTTGGTTTGATTGATTTAATATATAAATAATGATAAAATCTTTATTGTTTCAAAAGGAGGTTGGCTATGAAAGATAAATACGATGTAATAATTATTGGAGCTGGTCCAGCTGGTTTAATGTGTGCTTATGAATTAGCTGAAAAAAACAGTAAATTATCAATATTATTAATTGATAAAGGAAATGATATTTATCATAGAAGATGTCCTATTATAGAAAAAAAAATAAAAAAATGTCCTGTACAAAAAAACGGAAGTGTAGGATGTTTACCATACTGTTCAATAACTAACGGTTTTGGAGGGGCTGGAGCTTATTCTGATGGTAAATTTAATATAACCAGTGAATACGGGGGATGGATGAATGAATATTTAGAAAATGAAGTTATATTAGATTTAATTAATTATGCAGATTCTATTAATTTGAAATTTGGAGCCCCTAATAAATTAACTGACCCCAACACTTTAAAGGTTAAAGAAATAGAAAAAAGAGGATTGGCAGTAGGTTTAAAATTATTAAGAGGAAAAATAAGACATTTAGGTACTGAAGTTAATTTGCAAGTATTAAAACGAATATTTGAATATTTAAA
>CAZSZZ010000175.1:0-2134 GCA_964611005.1 uncultured Candidatus Izemoplasmatales bacterium
TTATTAGATGATATAATTACAGAATTCTTTAATGAATTGTCTCAAACTAATAATTTAAATGGATTAAACTTAACCGCTGAACAAGTAAATATTATCGAAACAAATGTTAATGATTTCTTTGAATATATTTCTGAAAACTCAGATACAATTTTAGAATTCGATTATACTAATTTAAGTACTAGTGATAGTTTAACAATTGATGCATTTAACGCAACTTTAGAAAATTATTTATCTGCTATTAGCAATCAATTAGATAAATAAAAACCTTAATTAATTTTATACGATGAGGTATAGATATGAAAGTTTCTGTTTTAACTAATGATTTATCTATTAAAGGGTTTGATAATGAACATGGATTATCATTATATATAAACACATCTAAAAACAATATTTTATTTGATACAGGGCAAACTACTTTATACCTTAAAAACGCAAAAAAACTGAACGTTGATATTCTCAATGTAGATTATATTGTATTAAGTCATGGACATTATGATCATATGGGGGGGTTGATTTATTTTCCAAAGAAAAATAATGTAAAAGAAGTTGTTTTGCATAGGGATGCTTTTATTGAAAAGTTCGCTAGAGACCCTCAAAAAAGATTTAATGGAGTTTTATATAAAAAAAGTGATTTAAGTTTTTTAAAATTACTAGAGTTTGAAAACTTTCTTGAAGTTGATTCTAATTTTTATGTAATAAGTAATATAATTCATCCAATAGATCAAAATAAATATTATGTAAGGGAAACACTTGATGATTTTCATGATGAATTAATACTAGTATTAGAAGAAAATAATGAATTAACCTTGTTTATGGGGTGTTCTCATTATGGCGTTAAATATGGAATTGAAAGAATAAAGAAAGAATTTCCTAATAAAAAAATTAAAAATATTTTTGCAGGTATGCATTTAATTAATGCTTCTGATGAAGAGATTAGTAATATAGGAAAATATTTAAATACATTAGATTTCGATTTATTAGTTCCATTGCATTGTACAGGCGAAAGAGCAATGAAACATTTTAAGAAATTGTATTTAGACAAATGTTTATTGCTTCAAGCTGGTGATGAAATTAAATGTTAAGATTATAATTTGTAATACATTAAATATATTAAAATCCAGTCTAAATTCAACTAAGACTGGATTTTATAATTTTTATTATAATAAGAATTATAAAAGATATTTATAGAGTTTGTTTTACAAAAAAATATTGAACATTTAATAAATATATATGATTATGATATAATTGTCTAAAAAGGTTGTGATACTTTGAAAATAAAAGAAATATTTTATAAGGTTATAGGAAAGATATTTTATAAATCTAGATTTAAGTTTGAGGTTGAATATGATGATTTTGACCCTAAGCGTAAAGATTCGTATATCTTGATAGGAAATCACCCTTGTTTACATGATGGAGTTTATTCTTCTATGTATTTAAAATATCCGCCTATGCCTATTATTAATACTTTCATGTTTGTAAGTAAATTGATGAAATTTGTTTTAACAAAAGTTCATCCTTCTATTCCCAAAAGAAAAGGACAAAACGATATAATAACAGTTAGAACTATGATAAGAGAATTGAGTAAGGGAAGAGCAATCATGTTATTTCCTGAGGGAAATTCATCATTTTATGGTGAACAAAGCAAAATACCTTTTAGCACTGTTAAATTTATAAAAAAAATGGAAAAAGATGTAGTTATTATAAAAACTAACGGAGCTTATCTTACAGCGCCAAGATGGTGTAAAAAAGATACTCGAAAAGGATTGTTTTCACTTCGTTTTTATACTCTATTTAAAAGTGATGAAATAAAGGAATTATCTCTTGAGGAAATATATGAATCTTTAAAGACAGCTCTTAAATTTAATGATTTTGATTGGAATAGAAAAAGAAAATATGTTTATAATCCTAAAAAAAGAGCTTTAGGATTGGAACGTTTTATTTATTTGTGTCCTAAATGTAATAATTATAATACGATATCTACCAAGGGGAATAAAATATATTGTAATAAATGTGGAGAAATTGCGCATTTTAATAAATATTCTTTATTAGAAGGTTTAGATTTTGATAATTTAGTTGAATGGGGAAAATTGCAAAAACAAGAAATCCCAAGAATTGCTAAAGATAGTTTATATAC
>CAZSZZ010000176.1:0-2116 GCA_964611005.1 uncultured Candidatus Izemoplasmatales bacterium
GATCTTTCTTTTTTTAAAAAAAGATTTATATATTTGAAGTTGGATATTACAAAAAAGTATAAGATTTTACTTATTTTACTTATATATTTGTAATTACTTTAATTCTTTAGTACAATAATTAGTATATTTATATAAAATGAGGTGGAGATATGTTTTTAACATTTTCAACGAGCTTATCTATTACATTAACGATAGCGGTAATAGTATTTTTTATTTGGCTTACAATCTTTATTAATAAATTAATCAACAAACAAGTAATCATGAAAAAATGGATGTTTTTACTTTATGGTATAGATATATTAATATTGCTTGTTATAATAGGCTTTATTATGTGGATGTTTGGTTATGATTTAATCGCCGAAGCAAATAATTTATGGATTTCAATCCAACAAGGATTCATCAATAAAATAGGAGCTTTAATAGGTACTGCTATTACAATTTTCATAGCCATGCTAGTTATACGTATTTTTAATATTTTTGTTAAAAAAGCTTCAAATAAAACTAGTTCTAAGCAAAAACGTGTAATCACAATATTAAAAGTAGTACAAAGTTTGGTTACCTATACAGTCGAAATAATTGCTTTACTTGTTGTGTTGGCATTATGGGGAGTTAATGTAATGCCAGCCTTAGCTGGACTTGGAATTTTAGGAATTATTATAGGCATGGGAACACAAAGTTTAATTAAAGATATTATTTCTGGTTTCTTTATTATTTTTGAACATCATTTTGATGTTGGTGATATAGTAGAGATAAATGGATTTAAAGGGGAAATAATTGATATAGGATTAAAGAGTACAAAAATAAAGAATTGGAAACAAGATATTAAGATTTTCTCTAATGGTAGTATTGAAAACACCATTAATTATTCTTTATCACCATCAATAGGTATTATCGATTTTGGAATTGCTTATAAAGAAGATATTCAAAAAACTATAGATTTATTGAAAAAAGAATTACCTAAGCTTAGAAAGATTTTTCCTGAGATACTTGAAGACCCACAAGTCTTAGGTGTAACAGAATTAGCTGATAGTTCCATAAATATGAGAGTAATTGTTAAAACTGAGACAGAAAAACATTATGGAGTTGAAAGAGTAATTCGTCAAGAAATTAAACGGTTATTAGAAGAAAATGATATAGAAATTCCTTTTCCGCAGATTGTTGTTCATAATTCGGAATCATAAAAAAATAAAAGATCACTGGCTAAATTAAGCCGTGATCTTTTTATTTAACTAATTGCTTGAACTGGACATGAACTAGTACAAACCATACAGCCACGACATTTATCCGCAATTATATGTGCTTTACCATTAACCATTTCTATTGCACCAATTGGACAGGCTGATATACATTTTCTACAACCAATACATGTATCTATATCAATCTTAGCTATTCTTCTTGTAGAAGCAGTTTTAGTATTATTAACACCTGTTTGTCCCGCTCTACTTGATCTTGACATTTTAGCTCCACAGTTAGGACAAACTTCTTGATAACAGGGGCTACCTTGTTTATGAGGGATGGTTGTATGACAAATCGGGCAAACGCAGGTTCCGCCGCTGCCAAGTCCCATTCCATTATTTTGTCTTCTATTCCCTCTAAAGTTCATAAGTCATCACTCCATTCTTTTTTGATATTCTTAAATAAAATTCAGTCTTAGAAGCCATTATTTTTTCAATTGTTTTTAAGTTTTTTTTAATTAAATTTAATCCTTTTTGTATTACTAACTCTTTTGATAAAATAGGAATTGTATGTTCTATTATTACAGTTATATTTTTACCAAAGGCAGTGTTAACCATTGCATCAATGTTTTTACCATGAAAAAGTTTTAAAACATTGATTGCTTTATGTTCGTGAATTTCATATTCTATATTTGCAGTATTATTAATTTCTTCTAATTTTTGAATATATTTATCAGTTATTTCATATAATTGGTAATATTTAGCATCACCAAAATGGTCGTCAGCGAAATGTACTAAATCATCTGTTGCACAAACTACTATCATCTCAAAATCCTCCTCGATATATATTGTCTCTCATATATTGACATATGTCAATAAAAAAATAAAAAAAGTTTACATTATAGCTATATGATTGATATAGATATAATTGAAAAGCATAT
>CAZSZZ010000177.1:0-2084 GCA_964611005.1 uncultured Candidatus Izemoplasmatales bacterium
GTTGGCTGTTTAGCACATATCAGAAGGTATTTCAATGATGCTTATAAGCTCATTGAAAAGAATGAAGATGCAAAACTTTCAAATACCGCCAAGGGATTAGCTTATTGTAATCAGTTATTTGCTTTAGATAAGGAATCTAAGGATTTAGATATAGATAAACGCTATATCTTTAAACAAGAGAAAATCAAACCAGTATTTGATGAGTTTTTAACATGGGTTAAAAATGCTTCTCTTAATGCATTACCTCAGTCTAAATATGGTAAAGTAATCACTTACGCATTAAATCAATTACCAAGTGTTATGCATTATTTGGATAGGGGTGAACTTGATATTGATAATAATAGGGCCGAGAGATCAATTAAACCATTTGTGATTGGTAGAAAGAACTGGTTGTTTAGTCATTCGGTTGATGGCGCAGATGCTTCTGCTAGATTATACAGTATTGTTCAGACCTGTATGTTAAACAATGTGAATCCATATAATTATTTAAGTGATACTTTAACCAACTTAGCTAATATGACTGTTAATCAAGATACTGATATTTTAAGCTTACTGCCTTGGAATTATAAATAATAAAATTATATATTAAACCAAACTCTGATTTTAATATCAGGGTTTTTCTTTTGTCAAGGTACTAACCGTTTGACGCTTACTTAGATTTTGTACAAAAAACGCTTTTTTTCTCTAACTAAACGCTTTTTTTTACAGTCTAAAAGCACCAAAAATTGGTGCTTTTATTATAGTTGATTTAGTTTCATAAAAAGAATAGTTAATTTTTCTATATTTTTTTTTGCAAAAGGGAAAAACCTTTTTTTAATTGTCTAAGTAAATCATGCCTATTAGTATAATTTGCTTGATTCTTTTAAAAGATTACATTTTCTATGCTGCTTATATGTAGTTTGATGCGTACAATTGTTAAGCATAATAAGCTATATTTTTAATTTTTTTGTATACATTAATTCATAAACATCTTGATTTGGCGGTAAAAATTTTCCGATATATTTATAACCTAATTTCTCATAAAAGTATTTTGATGTTTCATCTTCTTGAGTAGACAACATAACATCTTTATATCCTTTAGTTAACATTAGATTTTCCCAATATATCATCATTTTACTGCCATATCCTTTTTTTTGATAATTTAAATCAATATTAATTAAATCCAAAAAAGGTATAGACTGCCAAAAATAACTATATCTTAATACTCCAATTATTTTATTTTCAACCTTCAAAACGTATACAAATTGATTATGTATACATTCTTCAAGCTTGTTAGATTCTATATGAGAATCATATTTTTTAATTTCACTTTTTTCTTCGTTTCTTGCTAGTGATATTACCATTATTTCACACCCTTTAAAACTATTTTAATGTGTAAACCATCATAAATATCAATATCACTATTAGGATAGGTAATGAAGTCTTAAGATGTTATTTTATTGATATTTATTATTTATTGGGTTACTTATTTTGATTTGCTATTTTAATTTCAGGTGATATTAACCATTTATTAATACGTTTAAATCCATGTTTTGCATCAAAATAAGCAATAGTACTTATCACTATGGAACTTGTAGATGATAACATTAAATCATGAATGGTGTCTCTAACAGCGAACAAACCGGTAAAAGGGACATTGTTCAATGTATCATAGGTTCTCATCATATTACTACCAGGAAATAAATTGTCAATTGTATATTCAAAAAACTCCCATATAACTGCAACGGCCATGGAAAAAGAAAAAATAAATAATGCGATAAAAAATGGATTCAATGTAAGCTTAATGTTTGGATGCTTACTAGCTGTATTAATAATCGAAAAACTAATAATGGAAACTAATATACCAGATGTTGTGTGTAGCATATCATCCCACCAACTAACAGTAACGAAAAAATCAGCGATTTCGCCAAAAATAAGAGCCGCAATGATAAATACTAAGAATACTCCTTCTAAAAAGTCAGGGATTTGCAAATGCAGTTTTCGTTCCATTGTAGGTGGTCCATAAGATAACAGTAATAATATTCCTGCTTGCAATGAAACAAAGATGCTACGGCTGACGTCAGTACTATTATCACTAATAATAG
>CAZSZZ010000178.1:0-2014 GCA_964611005.1 uncultured Candidatus Izemoplasmatales bacterium
TGATTTTATTATAATATATAGTTATAATAATTTATCTTTTCAACTAAAAAGGTGATATCCATTTTTGAATATCACCTTTTTCTTTATATATATTAATATTTATAACTATTCAATAACTTCTGAATAATCCATTGAAGCTAAACGTTTGTACATTGCCCAACGTTTTTTAGCATCTGTCATATTTTTATGTAATAATCTTTCTGCTTCTTCAGGATTAGTTTTGGTTAACTGTTGATAACGATTTTCATTTAATAAAAATTCATGGTATTTTTCCCATTTAGGTTCTCTTGAATCTATTTGTAATGGGTTTTTACCTTCTTTAATTAAACGAGGATCATATCTAAATATTGGCCAATAACCACATTCAGTAGCTAGTTTTGCTTCTTGATTTGAATTACCTAATCCGCCATTAATTCCGTGTGCAATACATGGTGAATAAGCAAGAATAATAGATGGTCCTGGATAGTTTTCTGCTTCTTTCATTGCTTTTAACAACTGAGTAGGATTAGCTCCATGTGACACCATAGCTACATATACATGTTCATAAGACATAGCTAAAGCCGCTAAATCTTTCTTTTTATTAGGTTTTCCAGCTGCAGTAAATTTTGCAATTGATGCAGCTCTTGAAGCTTTAGAAGATTGTCCACCTGTATTAGAGTAAACTTCTGTATCTAATACTAAGATATTTACATCTTCTTCATTAGCTATAACATGATCAAGTCCTCCATAACCAATGTCATATGCCCATCCGTCTCCACCAATAATCCAATTAGATTGTTTAACGAAATAATCTTTAACCTCTAACAAGTCTTTTGCAACTTCTGAAGTTTCTTTTTCTAATAATGGAATAATCTTGTCAGCTAATTCTAGAGTTTTATCTCCATCATAACGATTTTCTACCCATTCATTTAATAAGTCTTTTAATTCACCTTTGAATTTTTCATTTTGATTAACAATAATGTTTTGCATACGATCTCTAATTGTTTTTTGTGCAATTCTCATACCAAATCCATATTCAGCATTATCTTCAAATAAAGAGTTAGCCCAAGCTGGTCCTCTACCGTCTGAATCTTTTGTATATGGTGATGCTGGGAAAGATGCTCCATAGATTGATGAACATCCCGTTGCATTAGCAATCACCATTCTCTTACCAAATAATTGAGTTGCAAATTTAATATAAGGAGTTTCACCACAGCCAGCACAAGCTCCAGAGAATTCAAAGTAAGGTTGAGCAAATTGAACATTTTTATAACTATTCTTTTCAACTAAATTATCTTTATAAGGAACTTCATTGTGTAAATAATCAGCTAAAACATGTTCTTTTCTTTCTACATTCTCGCTAATTGGAGTCATTTTTAATGATTTTTGTTTTGAAGGACAAACATTAACACAAACATTACATCCAGTACAATCAAGAATTGAAACTTCTATACGATATTTTAATCCTTCTAATCCTTTTCCTCTTGCGTCAATCCATTTAGCTTCAACAGGTGCATTTTTAACTTCTTCTTCTGTAGCTAATATTGGACGAATTGCAGCGTGAGGACATGAAACAGCACATAGATTACATTGAATACAATTTTCAGGAACCCAAGTAGCTACTTCTTCAGCTACACCACGTTTTTCATAACGAGCAGTTCCATTAGGAATTTGTCCATCTTCAATGCCTTCAAATGCAGAAACTGGTAAATCATAACCATCAATAGCATTAACAATATCAGCAATATTTTTAACGAAATCAGGTCTAGAATCATCACGTTCTTTATGTGATTCTAAGTTAACCCATTCTGGTTTAACTTTAACTTCAATTAAAGCATCTCCACCGCGATTAACTGCTTCATAGTTTTTCTTAACAATATCTTCACCCTTGCGTAAGAATGATTTCTTCGCAAAAGCTTTCATAGCTTTTTTAGCTGATTCAAAATCCATAATCTGTGGATTTAATTTAAAGAATGCGGATTGCATAATTGTAGAAACTAGTTTAACTTCGCCTATTTCTTTAGCTATTTCATAT
>CAZSZZ010000179.1:0-1971 GCA_964611005.1 uncultured Candidatus Izemoplasmatales bacterium
GGAATGAAGTAGATTACGTCGCTAATGCATTTAAGGAAATAGTTGAGAAGTATAAAAGCTTATAATACTTTACTCGAAAAATACTTATCTTAAAAGGATTAAGTCTGTACATGAGATTTATTGTAAAGAACTTTGGCCCAGTTAAATACGCTGATATTACTTTAGGAGATTTCACAGTTTTCATAGGTCCGGGTGGAACTGGAAAATCGTATTTAGCTTATCTGATTTGGATGCTTCAGAGGATGGAGCCTGATTGGGATATTTTAGCTGATAAGATTTATTCTCTCCATGAGTTTATTGATATTGTTCTTACAATTAGTGGTAAGTATGAAAAATTAGGATTTAATGAAAATGTAAAATTTGATGAGGATTTCACATATAGATTGCTTACAAAAGTTATGGAGATTGCTCAAGAAGCTCACGAAAAGGTAATAGCCCAATACTTCAAAGATACGTTTAGAGTTGGCGATATTAGAGAGCTAATACGTAACGGTGCAAATTTCTGTGAAATTAAGATATGTAACAATGACCTATCGAAGTGCATAGATATCAAGCTTGATGAAAAGGTAAAAATCAAAGGACTCGACGAACTCATAGACAAAGGTGAGTATCTTATAGACTTCATTAAATCAAAGAATAAATTAGTGCTAAAGTATAAAGATGCAGAGGTTTATGAAAAATATATCTCACCGAATATTGATGTTGGAGAATTATCTGGTATTGTTTACGATTTTATTACCATAGTTATCCCTCACATAATGATCACACATTTAGACGGTTTTTGCACCTCAAAAGCAAGTTTTATTCTTACGGATAGCAAATCTGGATTTCTTAGATTCGCTCCAAGCTTAGTCAGATATGCCTTACTTGAAGCAAGAAGAAAAGGAGAATTTCCTATTGGATTTCCGGACATTCATATGCTTTCAAAGCTTGTAATAGATAAAAGGGAAATTAAAAACAAAAAAATTAGTAAAATAGCCGATTTTTTGGAGGAAGCTATTGGTGGTGAAGTTTACATTGAGACAGAAGGATTGGTATTTCCAGAGATGTTCTTTAAAAAAGGTGATTTGACTATACCGATACTTAGATCCCATTCAGGTGTAAGGGAATTAACCCCTTTAATCATTTACCTAAGATATGTTATAGAAGAAGAGGGAGCCTTTGTAGTAATGGAAGAGCCAGAAACCCATCTTCATCCTTATATGCAAAGTATAGTGACGAGAGCTTTAGGTATGCTTAGTAGACATGCTGACGTTTTAATAACGACTCACAGTCCAATAATTTTGGATGAGCTTGATAACCTAATAAAGCTGAATAAACTCAGTCCAGAGGAGAAGAAGAAATTAGGCTATAGAGAAGAAGAAGGCTTAGATCCTAAATCTCTAAAGATATACAGATTTAAGCTCGATGGAACAGTTGAAGAAGTTAAAGTTACGGAAGATGGAATCGAGGAAGAGGAATTTTCTTCTGTAATTATGGAGCTTTCAAACAGATATGCTGATGTTGAAGAAGCAGTTTGGAGGAAGCTTCATGGTAAATGAAATTGAAAAATTAATTGAGAAACTGAAAAATAAGATCAACGACAATAGTTGCTTTGATTTTAATCTGCACATCGACTGTTGTAGAATAAAAGCATCTGGCTATAAACTTAAAATTAGATTTGACGAATGTGCAGATAGATACTTTGGCAAAGATGGAGGATGCGACTGCATTTTCATTTTTTCAGATAAGGTTTGCATAGTTGAATGTACAAGGGGAAAATTTGGTAGTAGAGATGCAAAAAGAAAACCAAAACAAATAAAAGTGTGTTACAATCTCATTAGATCGTTAGGTTATAGAGGTCTGATTGTGGCAATTTTTTATTATGAGCATTTTGAAAAGAATATTTCAAAAGAAAGAGTGAAACTTGAACTAAAAGATATCAAAAAGAAAGATAAAGGCTTAATTGTTAGATATTCTATTTAAATATTC
>CAZSZZ010000180.1:0-1967 GCA_964611005.1 uncultured Candidatus Izemoplasmatales bacterium
CTATAATATATATATAATGATAATTATGTATACAGGAGGAAGATATCATGGAGAATACTTTTATTAATAAAATTAAAGGAATATTTAAGAAAAAAGAAAACAAGGATAAGAAAGAAAAAGAAGTTGATAAAAATCTTCATAGAGTTACTGTTTCGATTATGGAAAAGAAATTTGAAAATGATGATTTGGTTGGTGCCGCAAGAGACTTAAAAGTACTTTTAGAGGTTTATGGAAGAAAGAAAAAACAAAATCATCGCTATAAAGGAAGAGAATTTATTTCTTTTATTCTTAGCAATAAACATAAAGACTTAAAAAATAAAGGATATATGCATTGGAAGAATATTAATCAAATTATTCAATTAAACATGAAAAAAGTTTATCCTTATCATAAAAATAATCTAAAAAACGCAATAGCTTTCTTTGAAAAAGAAATTAAAGCTATATATTCAATTGATGTAGATGTGAAATAAAAAAAGCTCTCATAGTTTAAATTAACTACGAGAGCTTTTTTTATTTTGTTAGAAAAGCTTTATATGCGATATAAGCTTCATAAATATCTGCTTTAGAAGCTATCTCCATAGGAGCGTGCATGTTAAGTACTGGAATACCAGCATCAACTACATTCATATTATAATTTGCGAGAATGTAGGCAATAGTTCCACCGCCACCTTGGTCAACTTTTCCAAGTTCGCTAGTTTGATAGTGAATATTATTAGAATCCATAATATTTC
The DNA here is from genome assembly GCA_964611005.1 of uncultured Candidatus Izemoplasmatales bacterium. Lineage (GTDB taxonomy): Bacteria > Bacillota_I > Bacilli_A > Izemoplasmatales > Hujiaoplasmataceae > 4572-104. Next base: position 732 of record CAZSZZ010000180.1, read on the forward strand.
TTACCCAAGCAACATATTCTGGGTTAGAATCATTGCTTCCACTTTTACCTCTTGAACCAGTATATTTATTAAATACTATTCCATATCCAAATTTAGCATTATTCTTTTTATCACTAACGCTATCATATAATGGATCTAAAGCAGCTGAAACATCACTAGATAACATTTTAGAATTAGTCATAGTATGTTTTAAGTCAAGATAGTTTGTCTTACCAGTCAAAGCTAATAATTCCGCAATAGTGTTCTCAAAGAATAGTGATTGAGCTCCTGTAGCTCCTACACTTCCTATTTCTTCTTTATCAACTAAAATGGTGCAAGCAGTATATTTGGGCGTATCTATATCTAAAATAGCTTTAAAAGATGTATATGCGCAAGCTCTATCATCATGACCATATCCAGCAACCATACTGCGATCAAACCCGTAATCCCTTGCTTTGCCAGCCGGGACTACTTCAAGTTCAGAAGAGACAAAATCTTCTTCTTCAATGTTATATTTTTCTTTTAATAATTTTAATATATTAGCTTTAACAGTGTCTTTTTCTTCATTTTTTAAAGGAATACTGCCAAATGTAACATCTAAATTTTCACCTTCGATTACTACATTAGCTGTTTTTTTCAATTGATCAGCTGATAGATGAATCAATAAATCTGAAATACCAACTACAGGATCAGATTCATCATCACCAATATTAACAGAGATATTAGTTCCATCTTTTTTACAGATAACACCATGAATAGCTAAAGGAATAGTCACCCATTGATATTTCTTTATTCCGCCATAATAATGAGTGTCTAAAAGAGCGAATTCTTCCTTCTCATATAAAGGATTTTGTTTGATATCAAGTCTTGGAGAATCAATATGAGCTCCAAGCACTCTAATACCTTCAGTTATAGGTTTATTACCAATTAAAAATAATGCAATATTTTTGTTTTTGTTAGTAACATAAACCTTATCACCTGGTTTTAAAGAATTAAATTCTTTTAATTCTTTATATCCATTTTCTTTTACAATAGATAGAGTTTCTTGAACACAAAGTCTTTCTGTTTTAGCCACGGAAATAAAATTTTTATATCCTTCACAAAAATCATAAATCTTAGTAGTTTTTTCAGGATTTATATCCTTCCAAATATTTTTAGCGTACATATTCTTTTTGCATACTCAAATTATAGTAATAGAGTATACTCTCCTTAACTAGTATATTTAGGTTATTAAAGGGAACCTATAACCCATAATTA
>CAZSZZ010000181.1:0-1951 GCA_964611005.1 uncultured Candidatus Izemoplasmatales bacterium
AAAATACAAAACTCCTCCTAATATCACAGGAAAAAACATAAAGAAAACATTTATTTTATCTCTAAATATATTTTTTAACTCTGATTTAATTACTGTCTTTATCATGTGTTACACCCCGCTTTGTTTTATTGAATATTCTTTAAATCTAGGTAACACAAGATAATAATAAGCCAATATAGAACCTATAATTAAATATCCCAAACTAAAATAGTATTTCCAAGTAAATACATAGATTTTAAAGCCCCCACCTATTACTTCAGTTCCTGCTTGTATAGGATTTAAAAGCATAAGATATTCTATCCATTTATTTGTAAAAACATTTAATTGATATAAAATGTTAGGAATCATTAAGATAAATGAAAATATCATAACATTCATCAACATTTCTGTAAAACTTTTTTGATAATAAGCCATATAAAAGCCTAATATCGTATGAAATATCGTTGTTAAAGTTATTCCAATAAAAATTAAGAAGTAATTTAATTGAACATCTCTAATAAAAATAAATACAATTATAATTAGTAGAGATGAAAATGTATTATGAATTGAATTAGCTAATACTTTAGACAATATCAATTCTCTGTTTGTTGAAGGTGTCACAAGCATAGTGGAAATGGTAGATTCGCTTTTTTCAAAAAACATTACTGATCCTATATAGATAATACTCATCAAGGTTGCGTCTATTAATAATAAAATAGGTAATATAGCGTTAAATATAGTCGCATTCACAAAGAATAAAACCAATCCCCAAATTATGGCTATTAACACACTTATAGAAAATATATTATATTTATTTAGTCTAGATAATTCACCTTTTACAAGAACTAATAATCTATTATAATTCATCTTTTAACCCTACCCCTGTAACTTTAATAAATATATCTTCTAGGGTTGTTTCTCCACTGTGTATTGTCTCTATTTTTTTTGTTTGTAAAAGGTTTAAAAATTCTTGGTTTTCACCTATATCATTCATTGAAAAAACTGCTTTTTTAGTTATATTGTTTTCTTTATATTCTAGTTTTAATTCTCTTTTTCCATATTTTATTTTAAGGTTTCTTGGAGAATCAACTTCTTTAATTTCACCATTAACTATGAAAGCTACTCTATCACATAGTTCATCGATATCTGACATAATATGCGATGTAACAAAAATTGTACCACCATCATCTCTGAATTCCTTAATTAAATCTTTAAGCGTTTTAGCGTTAGCTGGATCTATACCATTTGTTGGTTCATCTAAGAAGAGCATTTTTGGTTTATTGAGTAAAGCTCTTACTATATTTAATCGAATCTTCATACCTTTACTAAATTCTCCAACCATCATATCTCTAGATTCCCAAAGTCCTACTCTTTTCATCAAACTATCAACATCAGCGTTTCTTTTGTATAACTTTAAGAAAAATTCTATATTTTCCATAGCTGTCATTTTAGAAAAATGAACTGGCATTTCAAAACTAACTCCTATATCTTCATAGAAATCGTTATTATATTCTAAAATATTTTTTCCATTATATGAAATTTTTCCTCTATAATTTTCTAAAATCTTAATTAATATTTTTTGAGTAGTGCTTTTTCCAGCTCCACTAGGTCCTAAAAATCCAAAAATTTCACCTTTTTTGATTTCAAAACTGATTCCTCTAATAACATCCTCAGTATTATTTGGATATTTGAAATACAGATTTTCTACTTTAAACATTCCTTTCACCATTAATTACACCGTATTCTATTATATAAATAATCTCGGTGACCCTTTCTAAAATATTATCATAACCAAGCGTTTCATTATTTTCTTCTATATTATCTAAAGAAATATTCATCGTTAAATCTATCACTAATTTCGCAAAAACTCTAGGATTTATATCTTTCCTTATTCTACCCTTTTCTTGATCATGTTTAATATAATTTATATAGTAATCCATAGCTATTTCGATTGAATCTTTTAATATTTCAT
>CAZSZZ010000182.1:0-1932 GCA_964611005.1 uncultured Candidatus Izemoplasmatales bacterium
TTGAAAAAGAAAATTTGTATTCAAGCGACACTAAAATTGATTTTATGCTTACCATTTTCTCTTCAATCGCTCAAGAAGAGGCGAGAAATATTAGCGAGAATGTAAAATGGGGATTTAGAAAAAGATTTAAGGAAGGTAAAGTTCACATTAATACAAAAAGGTTCCTTGGTTATGATAAAGATGAAAAAGGCAAAATAGTCATTAATGAAAATGAAGCTCAAACTATCAAAATTATATTTAATATGTATATAGCTGGATCTTCATTAAAAGAAATAGCCGATTATTTGACTGAAAATAATATTAAAAATGGTAGAGGTGTTGTATTTTGGACTCCTGCTTCTATTGGTTCAATACTTACAAATGAGAAATATTGCGGAGACGCTATTTTACAAAAAAGAGTCGTTATTGATTACTTATCTCACCGTTCCATTAAAAATACAGGCCAAGCTCCAAAATATTATATAAAAAATAACCATGAACCTATAATTTCTAGAGAAACATTCGAGTTCGTTCAAGCCCTTAAAAAGAAACGTTCTAAAAATACTAAATCAACTAATTATAAAAGTAGATATCCTTTAAGTGGAATTGTTTATTGCGCTCACTGTGGAAGGATTATGAATCGTCATTATTATAATTATGGAAAGCCTACACAAAGAATAACATTATCCTGTAAAAATAGGTATCGTGACCATGTGGAATGCATAAACAAACCAATTGACAATAACACATTAGAAATGGCTGTTATTGATTCAATTAAACATTTAAATTTATTTAACAAAAAATTATTTAATGAAACTATAAATTTAGTTCAATCAAGTTTAGATGTAACTAGTATATATAATGAAATTAATTCAATTAAAAAAGAAATAGAAAATGTAGAAGATGAAATCAAAGAAATCATCAATATAGAAGTGTCAAAAATTAAAGATAATACTGATTTTTATAGAGAATTATATAATGAAAAGAAAGCTAATTTAACAAGCCTAAAAACAAAGTTAGAAAATAAAAAAAGCCAACTTGTAGATAAACATCTCCACAAAGAGAGAATAAGACAAATTAGCGATTTTCTAAAAGATATGATTCCTTTTAATCAGAACATAGTTTCAAGCATTTATAAAGCAATATTTTCTACTTCTAAACATGATGTCTTCTTCGTAATAACAAATGAAGAGCTAACTATACCCCAAATGTTAGAAATGATTGAATCAAACAAATTTACTGTAATCTATGAAAATAAAATAGAAGGTAAATATTATGTGGATTACAAAATAGTGAAATTAGATGATAATTATGAATAAAGTAGTTGAGATATTAGACTTTAATAATATTGAGAAAAAACGCAAGAAAAAGAATGTATGTGCTTACGCTAGAGTATCTACATATAAGAATTTACAAGAATCTTCTTTAGAATTACAAATCAGAACATATACAAACATGATTAATTCTAATCCTGATTGGAATTTTATGGGAGTATATTCTGACCAAGGAAAAAGTGGAACCAATACAACTCACAGACCTCAATTTAATTTAATGATTGATTTAGCAAAGACTGGTAATATAGACTTAATAATAACAAAATCTATATCCAGATTTGCCAGAAACACAATTGATTGTTTATCAGTTATACAAGAACTAAAAGAATACAACACTGAAGTATGGTTTGAAAAAGAAAACATATCTTCTATGGATCCAAAAATAGAATTTGTAATTAGTGTATTAGCAGGAATGGCCGAGGAAGAGGCTAAAATCATTAGCGAGAATGTGAAATGGGGTGTCAGAAATAGATTCAAACAAGGCAAAATTCACTTGGTTACGTCGCAAGTGTTAGGTTATGATAGAGATGATGAAAACAATATTATAATTAATGAATCCGAAGCAAAGATTGTAAGAAAAATTTATGATCTATATTTAAAGGGTTCTTCTTATATTAAG
>CAZSZZ010000183.1:0-1930 GCA_964611005.1 uncultured Candidatus Izemoplasmatales bacterium
CCTATAAATTACTTATTTATAAACTATTAAAAATACGGTTTTATTCTTAACCGTATTCTATAATATATTATTTATAATTTTTTTACATATAACAATATAAAATATTAGTTATTTTTCAAAAAATGAATGGTTTTTTCAATGCGGTTTGTCATTCGTTTTTCCCCAAGAATTTTTAAAACGAAATAAAAATTAGGTGTGTTTTTCTTAGCACAAGTTGCTAGACGAAGTATTTCAGCATAATCACCTATTGTCCCTATATATTTATCAGGATTTTTCTTAAAATCTTTTCCCCTAGCAGCAAATCCTTTATTTAAAGCTAACTCCTTCATATTCGCAAACCATTCATCTTGAGATAAATCAACTCCATTATTTATTTTATATTCTTCTAAAATTTCTATAATTTGTTCTTTTGTAAAACGTTGATTAAAATCCAATCCAGCATTGAATAATCTATTATAATAATCATCATACATAAAATCAATTATATTTAAAATATCAGAATATTTTTCGTAATCTTTTCTTGGTTTTTCTTGTTCGCGCTCAATATTAATAATTGATTTAAAATATTCTGGATTTCTATCAATTATATTCTTTAATTCTGGCGAATATATTTTAGCGTAATTATATGCATTTTCAGTGAATTCATCTTTATTCATATAAGCTAAACGTTCTTTTGAAATTGATTTAATTTTTTCAATATCAAATAAAGCTCCATCAAAACTCATTTTGTCAAAAGATAGTTTAAAGTCAAATATATTATTGTTGGGATGATTTATTCTCCACTCTTCAAAATTGCTATTAGCAAGAGTCATTAAATACTCTAAAAAGCCTTCAATTGGATATCCTTGTTTAAGAAAATAATCAACAGATGCTTCTAAATCTTTTCTTTTTGATAATTTTCTTCTTTTACCATTATCAAGTTTCATAATAACAGGTAAATGACAATAAATTGGGCTTTCAAATTCCAAGGCTTTAAACAATTCTAAATGAATAGGAACAGAAGACATCCATTCTTCACCTCTTGTTACATGAGTTGTCTTCATAAAATGATCATCAACAACATGAGCGAAGTGGTAAGTTGGTAATAAATCACTTTTCATAATAACAACATCTAGTATATTTTCAGGAAATTGAATATGCCCTCTAATAGCATCATATAAATCTACTTTATTATCAGGACTCCCATTAGATTTAAAACGGATTACATAACTATCACCATTTTTAATCTTTGATATTACTTCATCATCATTTAATTTTCTACATCTAGCAAAATTTCCATAATAACCCGGTAATAATTTATTTTTTTCTTGAAATTTTCGTGTTTCATCTAATTCTTCATGTGAACAAAAACAAGGATAAGCTATTCCCTTTATTATCATTTCTTTTATAACAATATGATAGATTTCTTTTCTTTGAGATTGAATATAAGGGCCATATTCTCCACCTTTTAAATATCCTTCATCAGGATTAATTTTAAATATTTTAAGTTGCTCAAAAACTTTCTCTCCAGATCCTTTTACTTCTCTTTTTTGATCAGTATCTTCAAGCCTTATATAAAAAACTCCATCTGTTTGATGAGCAAATCTAGCACTTACAAGCGAAGTGAAAAGCGAACCCGTATGTAAAAAGCCAGTTGGTGAAGGAGCAAATCTAGAAACAATCGCATCTTTAGACAAATCACGTTTAGGGTATCTCTTTTCTAAATCATCTATTGTACTATGAATATTTGGAAATATTAAATTAGCTATTTGTTCTTTTTTTGTCATCTTAAAATCATCCTAATCATTTTATATTTGTCACTAAAATAAAGAAATTTAACATTAAAATTATACTCTATTTATTAAAAATAGTATACCATATTTTAATATAAATAAAAAGCTTGTCAATAATGAATTTCATTCATTGACTTGACAAAATTGATATGTTAATA
>CAZSZZ010000184.1:0-1890 GCA_964611005.1 uncultured Candidatus Izemoplasmatales bacterium
AGTATAAACAATTGAAGTAATAACTTTGTTGGAAAAAATTCTATTATTTTGTTAATTCTAAGAATAAATCAACATCTTCTTTTAATAATTCTAGAGAACTTACCCAAAATTCTTTTTTAGTTACATCTATACCAGCTAACAAAGCTGTATCTTCAACCATCATTTTTCCTGTAGCTGCTAATAATTTGTTATATAAACTAACAAAATTATCTTTATCCTCTAAATACTTAGCGTATAATCCTTTTGCGAATAAAAGTCCAAATGTATAAGGAAAATTGTAATAACTTAATTCACCTGAATAATAGTGAGATTTACATACCCACATATAAGGATGTAAATAATTAGAATCTAGTCCATTTCCATAGGTTTCTTTTTGAGCTTTTATCATTAAATCTTTTAATTCATTTTCATCAAATACTGTTTCTTTTCTACCTTCAAACACACTCTTTTCAAAAATAAAACGACTCATTATATCCACAATAACCTGAGTATAATCTTGAATAGAAGATTCTAATAAAAAGATTTTTTCATCTTTTGAAGCTGCATCTTTTAAAGCAGCTTTATTTACAATAGTTTCACAAAAAGTTGATGCAGTTTCAGCTACTGGCATTGTATAATTACTATTTAATATAGATTCATTAAAGATTGATTCACCATGAAAAGCATGTCCTAACTCATGAGACAAAGTAATAATATCTCCAAATACACCTGTAAAATTAGCTAATATTCTACTTTCTTTAATCGAATGAATATTTGCGCAGAATGCGCCTCCAACTTTGCCTTGTCTTGGAGTATAATCTATCCATCCATCTCTAAAGGCTTTTTTAGCCATTAAATATAATTCTTCACTAAATGTTTTAAAATTCTTTAAAATATATTCATTCGCTTCAGGTATTGTAAATTTAGTATTAGAAGAACCTATTGGTGCGAATAAATCATAGAATGGCAACCCGTTTTCATGTCCTAAAAGTTTAGCTTTTCTCTTTAAATATTTACGAAATACTGGCATATATTCTAAACAAGCTTCTTGCATTACATCTAAAGTTTCTTTTTTCATCCTAGATATAGATAAAGCGTGATCTAATGCAGATTTATATCCTCTTACTTCTGTTAGTATATTGACTTCGCCTTTTATTGCATTTATTGAAAAAGCTATTGATTTCTCTATCTTTTTATAAGCTTCTAATTCCGCTTCATAAGCGCTTTTTCTAACGCTTGCATTAGGATTATTTGCAAGATTACGAATTTCAGATAGCGTAATTTCTTTTCCTTCATAATCAACTACTAAAGTTGAAGTTAATAAAGATTGTAATCTTGACCAAGAAATAGACCCATTTTGAATTAATTTAGAAATTAAGCTTTCTGTAAAATCATCTAATGTATGTCTAGCATGTTTTATCATTTCAAAAATATGAAATTCGTGTTCTTTTAAGAAATCATTATTATTGATATCTTCTTCTATATTTGGATATTTCAACAGCCATTTTTGAAATAATACTTCTATTTTAGTAAGTTTTGTTAAATTTGTTTGTATCGCATTCATATTTTTTATAGCTTCTTGATTAGTAGATTCAACAGAAGCCATTAATGATGTAAAATGCATTAATTTGTCAACTATTGTTGATAAATCTATCTCTGTTTCTAAAAATGTCAATAACTTTTGTTGTTTTGAATCATAATTTTCAAATTCATCTTCTTTTTTTATTGTTTTTTGAATTAACTTATTTAATAATTCCATATCTCTTAAAAATGCAGGATCATCAAATCCGAGATATAACTTGTCTAAATTCCATTTCTTCATTCTTTTCCTCCGTATTTACTTTTTAGAATAATACCAATTTTTCTTATTTTACTAAATTAACCCTTCAAAAACATCTTTTACAGTTAATC
>CAZSZZ010000185.1:0-1890 GCA_964611005.1 uncultured Candidatus Izemoplasmatales bacterium
TTACGGAACTTGATTGTGTTAGACATTATACTAATATTTCAAAAAAGAATTTCGGAGTTGAAACTGGATTTTATCCTCTTGGATCTTGTACGATGAAATATAATCCTAAAATCAATGAAGAAGTTGTTAAGTCATTTTCTTTTTCTAAATTACATCCATATCAACCAGTGAGCACTATTCAAGGAGCTTTAAGGATGTATTATGAACTTCAAGAGGCTTTGAGTGAAATTTCAGGTTTAGCTGAATTTACTCTAAATCCTTATGCTGGAGCTCATGGTGAATTGGTTGGACTTATGATAATGAAACAATACCATATTTCAAGAAAAGATTTCAAAAGAAAAAAAGTAATCATCCCTGATTCTGCACATGGAACCAATCCTGCGTCTACTATTTTTAGTGGTATGGAAGTAATTGAGATAAAATCAAATGATCAAGGTATGGTTGATGTTGAAGCTTTAAAAGAGGTTTTAAGTGATGAAGTTGCTGGAATGATGCTTACAAACCCAAATACAATTGGAATATTTGAAAAGGATATTATTGAAATCACTAAATTAGTTCATGAATCAGGAGGATTGATGTACTATGATGGCGCTAATTTAAATGCTATGCTTGGAAAAGTAAGACCTGGAGATATGGGTTTTGATATCATGCATATAAATCTTCATAAAACGTTCTCTACTCCACATGGTGGAGGAGGCCCAGGAAGTGGTCCTGTTGGAGTTAAAGATTTCTTAGTGGATTTCTTACCTAATCCAAGAATTAAAAAACTAGAAGATTACTATTATATTGCAAATGAATCTGAGGCAATAGGTCAAATTTCAAATATATTTGGTAATTATTTAGTTGAACTAAAAGCCTATTCTTATATTCTAAATCTTGGAAAAGAAAATTTAATGAATGTTGGCAAATACGCAACATTAAGCGCAAACTATATTAGAGTTAAATTAAGCGATTACTATAAATTACCAATTAAAGGTAATTGTATGCATGAAGTTGTTTTTGATGGATTAAAGGATAATCCAAATGATATTACAACTTTGGATGTTGCGAAACGCTTATTAGATTATGGAATGCACGCTCCAACTATATATTTTCCTTTGTTATTCCATCAATCAATTATGATAGAACCAACAGAAACAGAGTCTTTACAAACAATTGATTCATTTATTGAAGTGATGAAAAAAGTGGCCGAAGAGGCAAAATCTAATCCAGAAATGCTTCGCAATGCTCCACATGATACACCAATCACGAGAACTGACGAAGTATTTGCGGCTAGAAAAATGATATTTACTTATAGAGATTATCTTGATTTTATAAAGAATAAGGAGTAAATATGGATTTTGGGTTTTTTGGAATAATTGATATAGTTATAATAATCCTTGTTATTATATTTTTGGTTTTAGGATGGAAACAGGGTTTTCTTACAAAAATTATCGATATAACTTCATCACTTTTTGGTTTTGCAGCTTCTTTATTACTCGCAAGGCCGTTTTCGAAGATATTACAAGGATGGTTTGGATCTGATATTGAATCTAATATTAGAGATTATTTAATGTCCAGAGGAGATTTATTTACTGCTCAACTTACAGAACCAAATTTAAGAGCTGCGATTGAAGCGTTGAGTTTACCTAATTTCATGGTTGATTGGATAATCGAATCAGTTGATACAAGCCATGTTACCCTTTCAATTATAGATTCAATTACACCACTTATTTCATCTCTTGCTTTATTAGTAATAGCTTTCATAAGTTTATTCTTTGGTTCAATTATTGCCTTCTTTTTATTAAAAATTTTAGCTGAAGGAATAACATCTATACCTATAATTAAACAAATCGATAAAATATTAGGCCTTCTTTTTGGATTCTTAAAGATAGCCTTATTAATCTATGT
>CAZSZZ010000186.1:0-1870 GCA_964611005.1 uncultured Candidatus Izemoplasmatales bacterium
GCTATATATTTAACTATAATATACCAAATCTTTCTTACAGAAATTCTGTTATTTAACAATGATTTTCGTATCAAATATAATATAAAAACAATAATAGCAAGAAATATTGATAAGAAAAATAATAATAAGAATGGCTTGTTAGTAACTTGATATACTACTGATGATGCTGACACAATATAGAAGTAAATAGAGAAGACCAATGGTAGAAAAAGGTATTGAGTTACTAGAGAATAGCAAGTCAATTTTTCTTTTAACGAAAACAATAACAAAGAATCAAGTACTAAAATCACTATTGGAATTACAAGAACAATTAATGTCTCTAGAATTCCTCTATTCTCATGCCATAACATCAATGCTAATATTAATGAAATAATCAATATCACTCCTGTTACCACATATATTAAATTACTTTTATTCTTTTGTATATAATCTTTTATCTTCACATTAACATCCTCCTGCAACAACATGTATAATAATACATTGATATCTCTTTCTTCCAGCGGCATCCTCAATACCAACTCTAACTAAATAGTTCCCAACTGTATTATACGATACATCATCGAATACTTCAAATTTAATAATTGTGCCAGAAATCGAGCTGTATTCACCTGCAATATAAGACGCCCAATTAATATTTGAATATTGTCCTTTGATAATTGTTTTATCTGAGATAAAATCAAAGTAAATATCCCATCTACATGCATTATCTCTAATAGCAATAGGTATTGAAGTTCCACCATAGTCACCTATGTTTGTAATATCATATTCATATGTTAAGTTATCACCACTCAGGTTTTTACCTATAGGTGAATATGAAGGATGTGGCCCAGCGACTGAATCTTTGTCCCAAACAAACCTTTCATAAGCAGTATGATTATCATAATCGGTTTCGGAATTGCCCCAAATCAAATAAGGGTAAACATCCATTATATAGTGTCCATCCGGCACTGCGCTAAAAAACAATAAGAAATTTTCATTTTCATCATAATTTTCAAAACTGCAAAAATTGAAAGTGAATGTAACCAGATCTTCATATTCAACTTCCCATTCATCAGTCTGACTATTATATGCATAAACTAATTCAAGCGAACCAGATACTGTCTTATTTGTATTAATGTTTACATATTCAATATCCTTAACATATTTCTTATTTGTTGAGTTTTCAGAAAGTAATTGATGAAAATATGATGAATCATCGCTTAATAGCGTCCAGCTTCCATCTGAGATTATATCATCTTCGGTATCAAATAATAAATCTACATCATAACCATTAATTTTATTATACTGATTTCTATTATAATGTTCTGATTGAGTGATTTTAAATGGTGTTCCTATCTCTTCAGAAGAAATAATCATTTTTTCCTGCCCCCAATAATCATTAATTAAGTATATTATAGCTTCTGGCGCACTAATGTCATCAACAGAAAAATAATATGATTGATAGTCAAATTGAATAGTATCAATATGTGAATATGTCGCAAAACTTGAACTTAACACATATCTAATAGCTCCTGTATAAATGGTTTCTGAAGATCCATTAATATAATACTCAGCCTGAATATAGTAAATTCCACAAACTGTATTATACGTTGTATAATTTTGATAATACCCATAGTACACTGTTTCATATAAATAGTGGGTTGTCTTTACAATGTTTATATGAAAAACTATGAAAACAATATGATGTTTTACTCTTGTCTTAAACAAGTTGCTTTTTTTAATTTTAAAATAATAGATTCGTATGCATATACTATTATACATACTGTTTAAAAACCATACAAATGGGTTGTCATTACTAAGTTTATATGAAAAACTATGAAAATAATCAATGTTTTACTCAGTGTCATTACTAAGTTGCTTTCTTTGAATA
>CAZSZZ010000187.1:0-1865 GCA_964611005.1 uncultured Candidatus Izemoplasmatales bacterium
AATCAATAGTTACTCTATCAAGCATTTTAGGATTAGCTCTACCGCTTCTTACAGTAGAAAATTCTCTATGTAAAGCTATTAAAGTATGTTCCATTTTTTCTTTGGCTTCTAATAAAATTGTTTCCGGCATAAGTTTTACTCCTCTCCATTCGTAATTTTAGTTCCTATATTTTTACCAAGTATAGCATTTTTAATATTTCCTTGTTTATTCATATCAAAAACAAATATATCTATTTTATTATCCCTACACATAGCAGCAGCCGTAGAATCAATTACATTTAATTGCTTTTCTAGCAACTCAGTATGTGTTAAAACAATATATTTTTTAGCATCCTTATATTTTCTTGGATCTTTATTATACACTCCATCCGTACCATTTTTAGCCATGTATATAATGGTAGCTCCAAGTTCCGCAGCTCTTAAAGCGGCTGTTGTATCTGTAGAAAAATATGGATTCCCTGTTCCTCCTCCAAAAATAACAATTCTGTCTTTTTGAAAGTGAGACAAAGCTTTTCTTCTTATATATGGTTCTGCGACTTCTGGTATATTTAAAGAAGTCATTACTCTTGTTTTAACACCTAAAGACTCGAGAGAATTTTGTAAGGCTAGTGCATTTAAAATAGTTCCTATCATTCCCATGTAATCCGCACTACTGCGTTCGATTCCCATTTCAGTTGCTAATTTACCACGAAAGATATTTCCACCTCCGACAATTACTCCTATTTCACAAAGTCCTAAATCATAAGCATCTTTAATCTCGTTAGCAATATTTTTAACAGTTTTAGGGTTAATTCCTATTCCATCACTTCCAGCAAGAGCTTCTCCACTGATTTTAATCATTACCCTTCTCTTTATCATATTTTCCTCCTTTAGGTTGATAAATAAAAAGGACATACTATGCCCTTTAATTATTTAGCTTGTTTCATAACTTCTTCCACAAAATTGTCTTCTTTTTTCTCGACACCTTCTCCAACTGCCAAACGTTTAAATAAGGCAACTGTGGTACCTGTTATTTTCAAATATTGTTCTACCGTTTTATCAGTCTCTTTAACATATTCTTGATTCAATAAACAGATTGATTTCAAGTTTTTATTTAATCTACCAATAACCATTTTTTCAATAATATTTTCTGGTTTTGGTTTAGCTGATTCAGCATTTTCATTTAACGCTTCATTGGTTAATACTTCTTTTTCATGTTCTAATACTTCAACTGGAATATCTTCTTTTTGAACATATTTAGGATTAGAAGCAGCAACTTGCATGGCAATGTTTTTTGCAGTTTCAAAATCAGCATTATTTAAAATTGTTAATACTGCAATTTTCCCTCCCATATGAATATATTGTCCAAATTGTTGATTATCTTCCTTTGTAAAAGCTTCAAATCTTCTAAAAGTTAAATTTTCTCCAATAGCAGAAACTTGTTCTAACAAGAAATCTTTTAATGGTTTCCCATCAATTTCAATTTCTTTGGCTTCTTCTTCATTAGAAGCATTACTTTCCAATAAAGCTCCCCCTATTTTATTAATTAAAGATATAAACTTATCATTTTTAGCCACAAAATCAGTTTCACAATTCAATTCAAAAATAATCGCTCTATTTCCTTCTGTTTTAACAGAGCATAACCCTTCGGCCGCTACTCTAGAAGCCTTTTTTGCAGCCTTTGAAATTCCTTTTTCTCTTAACCAATCAATTGCTTGTTCTATATTACCTTCAGTTGCAACTAATGCTTTTTTGCAATCCATCATACCAGCACCAGTTTTTTCTCTTAATTGTTTTACTAAACTCGCTGTAATTTGCATGTTTTCCTCCTATTAATATTCCATTATAATATTATCATATTTTATTATCCAATACAATATTTTCTC
>CAZSZZ010000188.1:0-1395 GCA_964611005.1 uncultured Candidatus Izemoplasmatales bacterium
ACCCATAATATATAAAATATACTCATCATCCACAAAGACGATGTCTTCGACGTCAGCTCTCTCAAGCTCAATTGTCCTTAATCCGGTTGTAATTAAAATTGATATTATAGCGTAATTTCTTAATCCTATAATATCTTTTTTTGCATTAAATTTAGCTCGTTTTAAAAGCCTAATAGAATCTTTAACAGATAACGCTTCTCTTTTAAAATCTGATTCTATTTTCATTCCTTTTATTCCTTCGGTTATATTATGTCCATATCCTATGGAATAGTACCATCTATAAAAATTTCTTATAACTACAATATGTTTTTGAATTGATGATGCTTTTAATCTATCTTTAAGTTTTTCTCGATATACAATAACATCATGTCTAGTTGGTAAATTAGATAAATTATCTATGTATAACACATACTCTATTAAAATCCTTTTGTAGCCTTCTTTTGAAGTGGCTTTTATATCAATGTAGTCAATATATTCAATTATTTTTTCGTAGAACTCTTTAGCTATAGTAGTTCTTAAATTCAAATTAACCACTTTGATTATGCACTCTCAACAATTCAATATAGTCGTTTTCAAAATCAAGGATATCATGCTTATTCATTTCTAGTGCTTTTGCAATTCTAAGTAAAAACCTAACAGATAGATTCTTGCCTTTTTGTCCGTTTTCTATTTGATAGTAATAATTAGCACTAACGTTAAGTTTCCTAGAAACCAGTTCGACAGAGAAACCTAAAGAGGTTCTTCTATCAATCAAATAAACTCTCTGTAAGATAACAGGCCTTGATTTTATTTTATGTTCATTAAAAATTTCTCGCAATATTAACCTCCAATCCGTTATAAAAAATGATGGCAATTATTATTATAATACAAAAAACAAAAGTGAAAATAGTTTGAAAATATTTTTTTGATTTAGCAACAAATCGTGACTGGTTTCAATGATAATTTAACGATTTAATTAGTTAATGTAAACAATAATCCTTGACAAGGTAACAAACATTACTATATAATTTAAGCGATAAAATTGATTGAAGGAGATTATATAATGCAAAGTTTAAAAACAGTTGAATCAATTGATAAATTTTTTATAAGCGCAAGCCTAAAAAGATTAAGGCTTAAACATAACCTATCAACATATGATCTAGCTAAAGTAATCGAAAAAACCAGACAAGCATATTCAAATTATGAGAACGGCATAAGAGACATCGGTATATATGATCTAATTAAACTTTCAGGTTTCTATAATGAATCTATCGACGTGATAGTTGGTAATCCATATGCGTTAATAAATGAAAACTCTCTAGCTTATAGAACATTTGAATATGTAGATGGAGAACTAAAGGAAGTTATGCCGCTAACTGTCTCTACTGTTAGAGATGATGTTATTGTAGTAAAACA
>CAZSZZ010000188.1:1405-1823 GCA_964611005.1 uncultured Candidatus Izemoplasmatales bacterium
TGATTTACGAATTAACTTTTTTTGGAGAACTAATTCTAATCAAAAAGGTCATGTAATGCTATTTGATTACTATAACAAACCACATATTTCAAAAGTTTTCTATAATCCTAGTGGTGGTGGAGGACATTTTTATATCAATGATGAACCTTTTTATTTTAATAAAGCTAGATCAGAAAACATAATTTTTAAAGGGGTTTATTTCGCTACATTAGATAAAAAAATGAATATAGAACATTTTTTCTAAAAATTGTGCTTTGAGTTCATATACTTTTTAAATCTAAAGTGATATACTTTATTTTGGTAAATTAGAAATATCTTGAATACTTTATCATTTCCTTTAGAGGTGGTCTTTGACCATCTCTTTTTTTTATTTTAAGAAAGGACATCAGATGGATAAAAATATAGAATTTCATATTAA
>CAZSZZ010000189.1:0-1808 GCA_964611005.1 uncultured Candidatus Izemoplasmatales bacterium
TGGTAATCTACAATCTACTAATATGTATGCTTATTGTGCTAATAATCCAGTAATGAACATAGATCCATCTGGATATTTATCGAAGAGTTTAAAAGGGGGACTAATAGCAGTAGCAACAGCAGTTGTAATAGTTGGAGCTGTAGTTGTAATTACGGTAGCTACTGGTGGTTTAGCTGGTCCTATATTAGTTGGAGCATTAATTGGAGGAGGAGTAGGTGGTGTAGTTTCCGCAGGAATGCAATTAGCTATGACCGGAAATATAGATCCAGGCCAACTATTACTCGATATGTCTGTCGGTGCTATTATGGGAGGATTTGGAGGTTCGGCATTTAGTAGATCAGCAATGACTCTTAGTGGTTCGGTACTAGGATTTGGATCAAGTACAGCATCAGATATAATGGCTGGAAATGACATTAATTGGGGTTCTGTAGCGTTATCTGGGATAGTTGGAGGATTTTTTGCTTACATGGGTGGTGCTGGTGGACAAAATCAAAACATTAAAGCTAGAGCAACATTACTTCAAAAACAAAACAATATTGAAGTTAGATATGAGGGTAGACTAAACTCGCAATCTTGCATCCAATCTAGAAATTCTATAATTAATAGATTGAACAGCGTAACTAATCAACTCAGAACTGATGCATTTGATGCAGTATATTATGGAATATATCCTTCAATACTTTCAGGAATTCTAGGATGAGGTGAAATATGAATAAATATATTACATTATTAGTCTTCATAATTGTAATTATTACAATTAGAATAGTTTATAATAGAAATAAATTGAAAAATAGTGTCTTAGAGGATGTGGTAAATGCACCAAAGGAATATAAAGTCGCAACAGTGATTAGTTTTTTTAGTTTTTTAGTAACTACTATTCTTGTTATATTCTTTATAAACGATGTAACTATTGATGATTTTGTTGTATTGACACTAATTCTAGTTTCGTTAACTATTATTAATGGATTTGTTATGCTTTATTTCAATTTTTGTAAAATTGAGATAAAAGATAATGTTCTATTGTATTACAATTTATTTGGCAAAATATCGGAGTTTGACTTGAATGATTTATCTAAAGAAATAAAGGGGAATTCCATTGTTATTTACAAAAAGAAAAATAAATTGTTTAGGGTTAGTTGGATGTTCAATAATACTGAAATATTGACTAAAAGAATAAAAAAATATAGGGGATAAATTTAGAAACACGCATGAATCTTACAAGATATCTATGCGTGTTTTTCTCAAACATCTAGTTGGGTAGCGATTGGTAATTAAGTGCCATACATTAAAAAAACAAAATTAGTAAGTGATATCTTTTGAGTAGTATTATGGCTGTTGAGATTGCACTTCTAGGAATTACTACTGCACCTGCATTATAATAATAGTAATTGTGATTGGTGTTTCTATTTTAATTGATGAAGGATTAGATTATGTAATAGAAGAAACAACAGGATATAATCCTAGAGATTAGAGGTGATGAAAATGAATGGTACCCGTATTTTGTTTGTAACAAGAGACAAAAAGAATATGAAATCAGATGCAGTATTTATGCTTATTAGTTTGATTTTAATTATACCGTTGATGTACTCTATATTAATTTATCTTTCAACATCAAGCTTTTCAAATGTAAAACTTGATTTAAATAGTAATCATTTTTTTCTTTTTACCTATTCATTGTATATATTAATATCATTGATTTCTTTACTTATAGGTAAACTAAAGATAGCTCTTATAGCATCTTATAGTATAGTTGTTTTATATGTTAAATCTTCTAGTAAATGTTGGTAGGTAAAATGGGACACTTAAAA
>CAZSZZ010000190.1:0-1772 GCA_964611005.1 uncultured Candidatus Izemoplasmatales bacterium
ATTACTTGATTTCTTCTGTAAATAATTATATATTAAAATCAAATTTTTTAATAGTCTTATTTCGTTTTTTCTTAAAAAATTTAAGCAAATTAATTAAGAATATTGATATCTCTATTTTTAGTAAAAAATTAAAACTATTATATAAATAACATCAGTTAACCTTTTTTGTAAAATGATTAATTTGAGAATAAAAATATAATAAAAAATATTAAGATTAATTATATTTTTTTTCTAAATAAAACAAAACCAAATAATGACAAAGTCGAATATACCACAATTGAATATCTAAAGACGAAACATCCAGTTTTTGTTTCTGTATCTTTATCACTAGTAATCATAGTTGTTGTTTCCTCAGCTATTGTTGTAGGTATAGTAGTAGTTATTGGAATAGTTGTTGTTTCTGTAAAAATTTTAGTTGTTGTTATTTCCGCAGTTGTTTCTGTGGTTATTTCTGTTGTAGTTTGACCATCATCTAATTTATCTCCTACAACTAATATTGCATTTACTACTTTTCTTAAATGACCATCTGATGGTGTATTCATAACTTCTAATTCATCAGTTTCTAAATTTCTTAAAAGCATTGTAGAGCTTCCTCCGCCATCTAATTCTAACGCATAAAAATATCCAAAAGATTCATTTATTGATGCAAGTTGTGGTAAGGTAACCCCAGGAACATCTACCATTCTTCCATCAACTACAGTAAGTCCAATAGTTCCATCTCTACTAATTCCTATCGTTGTCCTAGGATGATCTGATAAAGCTCCTGGGCGGAGCGGATCAGGTAAAATTTCTCCTCTTTTTATTAAAGTCTGATAACCGCTTATTATATAATCCATATCTTCAAAATCATTTATTGGATACGGATAAATAGCAATTCTAGTAGCTTCTTTTAAATTTGAAAGCAATTCTTGATATTCTTCTGAATCTCCCTTGGCTGCTAAAACAAATTCATTATCTGAAAGTGTATAATCTAAATCATCAAAAACAAATTCACTAGATTTTGATAGAATATCTCCTTCTCGATGGAAATCATAATTATTAATAAATAATTCATCTTCAACACTAAGCTTAGCTATATTATCACCCGATATAACACTTGTTAAATCATTTGTAAACAATCCTATTTCTCCTTCTTCAAGTTCTTCATTTAATTTATCAATAGGAATACTATCAATTAATTTGCCTAATTCACCATATAAATTAATTTTAAAGCCATATTCTACTTCTCCCATAACTGCTCTATGTGCATTTGTAAAGCCTAAAGAACTTCCTTGTTTAGGAGCATATCCAAAACCTAAAATATTATTTTCTACAGCGAACACCCCCATTGATGGAGGTCCGAAAAAATCACCATTTATAGCGGCGTAAACTGTTTTTCCTGTTTTTTGTTCATAATCTAAAGCCATATTTAAAACAGTTGAAATTCCAACAGCATCTTCACCATATATCTGTGTATATAAAACAACATCAAATTCACTATATCTTCCTATTTCAATATTGTGTATTATATACTTAGTTGAGGATTCTGTTGAAAGAATATACTTATTATATTCAATATCTCCAACTGTTAATATTTCTTGTTCTTCAATTTCACCCATAGTAAAACTTAAAGTTTCTGCTTGTATTTTATAAATACCAAATACAGTAAATAATATTAGTAAAGTTAAAAATACTTTTTTCTTCATAAATTTTAGTATATTAAAAATATAGTTGCTTAACTATATAAAATAATATACTGCCTCCTAGAAAATTATATTTAGGTTATTAAAGAA
>CAZSZZ010000191.1:0-1765 GCA_964611005.1 uncultured Candidatus Izemoplasmatales bacterium
AAATAAAATGGATGTTGAAATAAATCTAGCTATTGAAATGATAAAAAAATATTCTTTACAAATTTCCAAACTTAAAGAAAATAATGTAAAATTAAATAAAAAAGTATATGAGTTACAAATCATTAATAAGTGTAAGCGAATGTTAATAAAAAAAGGCTATACAGAAGAATTAGCACATAAATATATTTTGAAATACGCTATGGAAAATCAGATAAACAAAATAGAAGCATGCAATAGGTTGCTCGCAGATAATTGCGAGTAACCTATTGATTTTTTATAAACTAAAGATTATAATTTATCAAAAGCAAAGGGGCTTATTATATTAAGAAAGGCTATAATATCATAGAAAATGTTATGCATTGATTTTATGTATTATAAGAAAAAGAAAAATGAAAAAGCACACAAAAAATGAGATTCTTAGAATCGCTAAAGAAGAAAATGTTAGATACATTAGATTAATGTTTACTGACATTATGGGAACCATCAAAAGCGTTGAAATTCCAGTTGGGCAATTAGAAACGGCTTTAGATGGTAAAATTATGTTTGATGGTTCATCTATTGAAGGTTTTGTAAGAATTATGGAAGCTGATATGTATTTAAAGCCGGATTATGATACGTGGCTGATTCTAAGCTGGGAAGAAACAAGTTATGGAAAGGTTGCTAGATTAATTTGTGATATTTATACACCAGATGGAAAACCATCTAGTGTTGATCCGAGATCAAATCTAAAAAGAGTTGCAAAAAAAATGGAGAAACTTGGTTTTTCTACTTTTAATATCGGATTTGAACCAGAATTTTTCTTGTTTAAATTAGATGATAATGGGGAGATAACCATGGATGTTATGGATACAGGTGGATATTTTGATTTATCACCTATTGATGGATCTGAAGATTGTAGAAGAGATATCGTTCTTGAATTAGAAAGAATTGGGTTTACAATTGAAGCTAGTCATCACGAAGTAGCTCCAGGACAAAATGAAATTAATTTTGAGTTTTCTAATATTATAGAAGCTTGTGATAATGTGCAGACTTTTAAATTAGTTGTTAAAAATATAGCTAGAAGACATGGATTACACGCAACATTTATGCCGAAGCCAATATCTAATATAAATGGTTCTGGTATGCATACTAATTGTTCATTAACAAATATGGATGGAAAGAATGCGTTTTATGATCCTAATGATCCACAGGGATTGAGTTTGATTTGCAGGCAATGGCTAACTGGATTATTAGTGCATGCTAGATCATTTTGTGCAATAACGAATCCTACTGTAAATTCATTTAAACGATTAGTACCTGGATATGAAGCTCCATGTTATGTGTCTTGGTCAGAACATAATCGTTCTGTAATGATAAGAATCCCTGATACTAGAGGGAAAACCACTCGCACAGAAATAAGAAGCGTAGACACTTCAGCTAATCCTTATTTAGCAATAGCTGTTATTTTGTCTGCGGGATTAGATGGGATTGAAAATAACCTACCACTTATTGATTCTGTAAATGAAAATTTATTTGAATTAACACCTGAAGAAAGATTTGAATTAGGAGTAAAAAATTTACCAGATAATTTAAAAGAGGCTATTGATATTTTAAAAGAATCTGAATTAATGAAAGATGCATTAGGAGAACATATTTTTAATAAATTTATTGAACTTAAAAGCGAAGAATGGGATAGTTTTCGTAAGACAGTAACTAAATGGGAAATTAATAGATATATGAAAATGGTTTAAAACCTTTAGTGTTATTGAATTGCACTATATAGTAT
>CAZSZZ010000192.1:0-1737 GCA_964611005.1 uncultured Candidatus Izemoplasmatales bacterium
ATTTATATCTATTTCATAATATTCTTTACTTGAATCTACTTCTTTTTTATTATCCAAAAGATATGTATTTAAAAAACTTTGAAATAATTGTTGCATATTTTTCTCCTTAAATTTATACAATCAAATTTATTTATATTACAATTTATTATATTTCTTACTCGTTCCAAATGCTTTTTCAACTGGATATTTTTTGTTATTTAACTCTATTTTATTTTTAGATGCTTCTATTAAATCTATACCTAATTCATTACAAAACAATAATAAGTAACCGAATATATCGGCTACTTCTTCTTTAATATTATTAATATCGGCGTTTTCATTACCCCATTGATAATTTTCTAAAAGTTCAGCTGCTTCAATGCTAATACTTTTAGCTAAATTTTCGGGTGTATGAAATTGTTTCCAATTTCTGTCTTCTCTAAATTTTATTAACTTTTGTAATATTTCATTAATTTCTTTCATTTTTTTCTCCTCTTTTAGCATTTGATAATCTATCTTTTAAATAATTAGATAATTCTTTATCCTCACAGTAAATATAACATCCTTTTTGCCCTCTTGTAAGTAATGTTCGGTATGTGTTTCTTATAATTGTATCTGCTTTATCATATAATTTATTCTTCTTTATTCCTTTTAAACTTTGATCAGTTTTTGCTCTTTTTGTATAGTCTGTTAATACCTTGTTATTTCTATATATTAAGTCTTTACCTATAATAACTCCTACATAATCAAATTCTAAGCCTTGAGAAGTATGAATACATCCTACTTGTTCAAATGATGATTCATCTATCGCCCAAGTTTGAGTATTACCAAAATTCCATTTTGCTTTAAAATCGTTTTCTAATTCTATATCAAATAATTCTGAATCTTTATTATTTTTTGTAACCCAATTATAACAATATCCAGCTACCATTCTTGATTTATTATCTTTTTGATTTTTTACTCTTAAATCATTTCTCATTTCATTTGGATTATCATATACTTTAATATCATAATCCAAATCAAATCCTTGGTAATTAGCAGTTTTTCTTATTTGTAAAACATCATCTAAAAATGCAATATATCCATCACTGCCATTGCATCTAAACTGTGATTCAAGTTTATACTCATCACCATTATATAATTCACTATTTAATTCTTGAGCACATTTTTTTATTTCTTTAACTGAACCAAAATCCTTAGTGGTTACTATTTGATCTTCATCTATAAAAAATACACTAACTTTAGATGCGTTTATAATTTCTTTTATCTGATTTTCGCCTAAGTTAGCAAACATTCCTGATTTCTCATTTAACCTATGAGCTTCATCAACTAATAAACAATCATAAGTGTTTGTTTTTGTATTTATATAACTACCAGAACTTTTAAAAAGATTTTTAATAAATGATAATTTATATTTATCTCTTCTTAATTTAGCAAAATATACATTTCTAGGAGCTGCGTTTTTAGTAACATAATTAACTAATTTATCTCTCAAATCAACTAATAATCTAATCGCTAATACACTTTTTCCAGTTCCTGGTCCCCCTTCAACAATCATTGTATATTTCTTATTATATTTTTCGGCTTTTTCAACTAATTTTAATATTGTTGAATATACTACTTTTTGTTCATCAATCATATAAAATTCTTTATTACCTCTTAGCATAGATGACAAAGCATCTTGCAAAGCCTTTGATGGCCTTATTTTACCATTTTCTATACCATAAAGAATTTTACCATTATCTGGATATTTTACAT
>CAZSZZ010000193.1:0-1708 GCA_964611005.1 uncultured Candidatus Izemoplasmatales bacterium
AAATATAGGATGGTAAAATGAATAATAGAGGACTAACTTTGATTGAATTAATAGCTGTACTAGTAATACTTGGAGTACTATCTACAATAGCTATTTTTTATATCGGTGATTCAATCAACCAAACTAAAGTAAAAATAGATAATTATAACAAAGACATATTAAATGTACTATCTGAAAGATATGCAACAGAAAGCGGAAAATCTCTTAGTGAGATTTTTGATGGAGTAGAAACTGATGAAAACAGAATAGAATTACTTGTTAATTCAGGGTATTTGTCTAAACATGTTTATCCTCAACAAAAAAATGCATCATTTGTATGGAATACGGAAATTAATACTTGGACAATAGAAGGAGGAGAAACATTGAGTCAAGATTCACCAGGAAATTTAAGCTATGATTTTTCTGTAGATAATATAGATGAATTACTAGATAATGGCTTTCTTACAGCTAAAGAAGATTGGTGGGAATCTACAGAAAGTGTTCTTCAAACTTCAAGTAGAGCTACATTATTTATACCTATTAATAAATTAGAATATACAATTACTTTAACTGCTTCGTTAAGTTCGGGTACTTCTGGAGGATATGGACTATTTTTTGAAACTACTTTAAAAAATGAAAATCCTAAAAAAGACACTGGATATATTTTACAATTTGATAGAGGTTGGTCAAAAGGAGCTATTATTGTAAGACCAAGAGATGGTGGAAAAGAATTATCACCTATCTGGAAATTATTGTACAATAAAACTGATTTATTACCTAGCAAGAATGATGACCCCGATTGGTGGACTGCTATTCATGTAATTTCAATCGAAGTTAAAGTAATAGATGAAACAACTAAAGAAGCTACATTTTTATTAGATTCAAATATATTGGGTACATTAACAATTGATTCAGCACAATCAGGTGAAACTATTTATACAGGATTAAGAAGTTGGTCAACAACAACTTCATTTTATGATTTGGAAATTAAGTAAAACATTGATATATTCAATGTTTTTTTAGAAAAAAATTATATTTTTGATATAATTAAGATAATATGAATAATAAAATAAAAGAAAAACTAAAACAGTTACCTGAAAAACCCGGTACATATCAAATGTTAAATCAGTCAAATCAAATCATATATGTAGGAAAAGCAAAGAACTTAAAACGAAGAGTTAGTTCTTATTTTAGAAGTATTCATGATTCAAAGACAACTCTTTTAATAAATGATATTGAAGATTTTACTTTTATAATAACAAAATCAGAAAAAGAAGCTTTATTATTGGAAATATCTCAAATTAAAAAAAATTTACCAAAATATAATATACAGTTTATAGGAAATAATACATATCCATATATTGAAATAACCGATGAAATTTATCCGAAATTACGAATTACAAGAAATATAAAAAATAAGAACAATAAATATTATTTTGGACCCTTTCCAGATTCTACTTCGGCTAATCAAACATTAAAAGTATTGAATAATATATTTCCCTTTAGAAAATGTTCTAGGCTTCCAAAAAAGGTTTGTTTATATTACTCTATTAATCAATGTTTAGGCCCTTGTGAATTTGATATTGATCCAAAAAAATTTGAAAAAATGAAACTAGATGTTAAAAGATTTTTATCTGGTAAAACAAAAAAATATATTGATGAATTTAAAGCAAAAATGGAATATTATTCTAGTAATTTAGAATTTGAAAAGGCATTAGAATATAAAAAT
>CAZSZZ010000194.1:0-1702 GCA_964611005.1 uncultured Candidatus Izemoplasmatales bacterium
ATATATGTGGTGATAGTTATGAAAAAATTAATAATTAAATTAATAAAAAAATATCAAGAAGGTACAAGTGGTAAAAATCCAACTTGTAAATACCGCCCAACTTGTTCAAATTATTCCATTCAAGCATTTGAAAATTATAATTTTTTCTATGCAGCATTATTATCTATTTGGCGAGTTTTAAGATGCAATCCTTTTTCAAAAGGAGGATATGATCCTATTCCTAAATATAAAAAGGAATTAAAAGCACAATTAAAGGCCGAAAAAGAAGAAAAGAAAAAAGTGAAATAGCTTCCAAAAGTTGGAGAGAAAAATGGTTAACCCCCACTCTTGTTAATGTTATTATAACATATTGTTTCTGTATTCTATTGGACTCATTTTATGTTTTGTTACTAAACGAACATTATTGTAATAATCTATGTTTTTATCTATTGCTTTAATTAATGCTTTAGGATTGGTATATTCATCTTCATGACCATACCACATTTCAACTTTCATTCTACCAAAGAAGTTTTCAGTAGGAGAGTTATCTAAACAGTTTCATTTTCTACTCATTGATTGTATCATTCCTAGTTCTTTTAGTTTAGTTTGGTACCTGGAGTTCTGATATTGTATGCCTTGATCTGATTGTATCATCATTCCTTTCACTCGTTTGGAATGATGTTTTTTTAATATGTCTAACATCTTACTAATCTTGTCCATCTTGGCATTTGTCCCTGCTGTATACGATAGTACCTCTCTTGAATCAAAATCAATAATAGGTGAAAGATAAACAGGTCCACTCTTTGTCCTAAACATAGTTATGTCTGTTCCTGCTTTTTGATAAGGCATATTAGTTTTAAAATCCTGAGCCATTAGATTTGGTTTTGTAAAGCCTAAATCTCCTGCGTATGAATTATACTTTTTCCAGACTTTATTCTTGGCGATAGTATAATTCATCTTCTTAAGTTCAATATAAACCCTATTATAGCCAATTCTATTCTTATGCTTCTTGAGATAGAGATAATCGATTTCTTTCTCTATATCAGCGTATTTATTTATTTTCTTCTTATTCTCGTTCTTATGATAATAATAGACCGATGATGCCATATTTGATATTCCCAGAAGGACTCTTAATGGATATTCGGCCCCTAACGATGTAACAATTTCTGCTTTCTCTTTACTTGTTACGCCTTCTAGTTTTTTTGTTAAGGACCGCGATTTTTTTAAGTACTCAATCTCAGCTTTCAATCTTTGATTTTCTTTTACTAATGCTTAATCTACAATTACTTTCGCTCTTTTATCTTTTGTCAAATACCCTTTTCTTGGATATGTATCTTGGATTGCTGCTTCGCCTTTTTGTTTATACAATCTTACCCAATCCCCTAAAATACTTGGTTCTATTAATCCAAAGTCTAACGCTACTCTTCTAATGGATTCTTTATTTTCTATTACTCTGCTAATACCCAATAACTTTGTATCCCGTTTATATACTCCGTTTTATCTATTCAAAAAGGCTTCTTTTCCATATCTCTTGTATATGTTGATTAGATACTTCAAATTTCCTTTATCATATCCTCCATACATCTCTGATGCATGGGATATTGATTTTCCTTTTAGCACATGCTCTTCACACATCTCCATTTTCTGCTTTAGTGTTAATCTCATAATAAAAATAGCTCCCTTCATTAGAGTAATATGGTTAGTATACCATATCTCCAACTTT
>CAZSZZ010000195.1:0-1684 GCA_964611005.1 uncultured Candidatus Izemoplasmatales bacterium
TTATAAGATTATCTTATAATATTATCGATTATATGTCGGATTTATGCAACTAATATGCTCAAAAATAAAGGTTATAGTTTTACATATTATAATAGATAGCTAAGAAATGCATAAAAGTCCCAAACAAAACAAATAAATGCCAGACAAAATGGGAATATTTAAATCTAGATTTATAAAAGGCAACTCCTATTGTATAACTAATACCTCCAAGCAATACATAATCAAAATGAATGATGTTTAACATAAAATCATTGTAAACTAATACTCCACTCCAACCCATTAAAATATAAATTATTAAATGAATAGTCTTAAATTTATTAATCCATATTGATTTAAATATAATTCCTATAATTGTAATTAACCATAATATAGCTAGTAAAATATATCCTTTTGTATTACCCACAACCAATATTAAAAAAGGTGTATAAGTTCCGGTGATTAATAAAAATATGCTAGAATGATCAAAGCGTTGAAAAACAGCGAATACTCTTTTCATTTTTTCAGGGAAAGAATGAAATAAAGTACTCGATAGATATAGTAGAATCATAGATGTTCCAAAAACTACAGCTGATATCATTTCTAAAGTCCCAGTAGCATGTATTAATAAAATAATAAGTCCAGCTATTGAAAGTAATACTCCGATTCCATGACTAATTGAATTAGCTATTAATTCTCCTAATGATGTTTTTTTCATAATTCACCTTTATTAATTCTTTCAATTAAATCTAAAACTTTAACCTTTATTATATCTCTCGTTTTTTCAAAATCCTTCTTAGTTCCTCCGCTTGGATCTTCGATTCCCCAATCTTCTCGATGTTTGCAAGGAACAAAAGGACATTCAACACCACAACCCATAGTAATGAGTATATCAAATGAGTTTGGAATATCTTTCAAGAGTTTACAAAAAGCATGGCTCATATCAACTCCCGCATCACTCATAACTTCAATAGCTTTAGTTTTTGGGCTTGGATATTTTTCTGTTCCAGCAGAATATGCATCTATTATATCAAAACCAAAATGTTTAGCCCATCCTTCAGCGATTATACTTCTACAACTATTATGTGTACAAACAAACGCAACTCGTTTTTTCATTGCCTTTACCTCTTTATTTAATGTATTTGTTATGAAATAAAAATACCTAATCACTTATCCTAATGTATTTTGGATAAGGGTTTTTTCATCACAAGTATTCCTTTATTATTTCAGATGAAGGTACTCTTCCATAAAATAGTACTTTTTCATTTACCACAAGTGCAGGAGTACTCATAACTCCGTAAGAAAGAATATCACTAATTTCCGTTACTTTTTCAATAGATGCCTCTATTTCTAACATCTTCAATGCTTTAATAACATTTTTTTCCAATCTAATACAATTTGGACAACCTGTTCCTAGTATTTTAATATTCATTTTTTCTCTCCTTTTTTTTAATCTATACAAATAAATATTCAAATATATTGAATAAATATCCTGTTATAATAATGCCTGCAACGACAATAAAAATAAATGTTCCTAGTAATCTAGGTTTAATAACTTTTCTTAATAAAATAATTGAAGGTAAACTTAAAGCAGTTACCGCCATCATAAATGATAATACAGTTCCTAATCCAACTCCTTTTAAAACAAGAGCTTCTGCTATTGGCAAAGCACCAAATATATCTGCATACATTGGAATGCCAATAATTG
>CAZSZZ010000196.1:0-1666 GCA_964611005.1 uncultured Candidatus Izemoplasmatales bacterium
TTATTTGAAATTCACTCATATTTTAGTCTATATTTTCTAAAGATTTTTTATTATAAGTAACTAAACCAATACTTATAAATATTAATACAATTATTCCAAAATATAAAAACATTTTTGGATTTGAAGTGAACGCTCCATAAATTAGATATAAGGCACCAATAGTAGCTATTGATGGAACGATATATCTTTTAAAGAAATTGAGTTCAGTATAATTCTTTATAATATCAAGATAAACAATTATAAAAGATCCATAAAGAAAAACAATAGCAAGCACTGACGTGTCCATAAATCCACCCCAATACCCTTTGAAGTTTCCAAACCAAATAAAGCCCCAAAATATTGTTAATACAAAACTTAATAGTCCAGATGCAAAAGGTTGATCTTTTTCGCCAAGTTTTGTGAAAGTTTCAGGCATTGGCCCAACTTTTTTAACACTTATCTGATACATTCCTCTTACAGCGCCTATGGTTAATCCGTTCAATGTTCCAAGAACAGATATTAATATCAATACTGATACAATATGTCCAAAAAACGATCCAAATAAACGCTTCGCTGCTAATACTGATGTATTTAGAGTTCCAGCTAAAGAAATTGCCTCATTATTAGTAATTACCCCAGATAAACCTATAAAAAATAAAATATATAAAACAACTATAATTAAAGCTCCACCTATCAATGCTTTTGATAGATTTTTCTTAGTTTCTTTTAATTCTTGAGTAATAGATAAAGCAGTAATCCATCCATCATAAGCAAACGAAGTTACTGCGACAGCAGAAGCTAAACCAGTACCTGCAATTCCAACTCCTGTTGCATTAACAGTAAATGATTCAATAGTTGTTCCATTAATTAATCCAACAATCAATCCTACAACTGCAATCAATATAAGTGGAATTAACTTAATACTTGTGGTACTTACCTGCCATTTTCCAGCAATTACAGGCGAAAAGATATTTAATAAATATGTACCAATAAAATAGAAAATAGCTAAATACCAAGTAAGATTTAAATTGAAACCTAATAAAGTATTCGTAATACTTCCTGCAAGCCAAGATAAAATACCAACTAAAGCAGGATAATATACAAAGTTTATAAACCAGCCAACTAAATAAGCTATTTTTTCTCCAGCAAGATTCTCTATAAAACTAATAATGCCTGAATCTTTAGCATTTTTTAAAGCAACTATACTAAATGCATAAGTAGAAAAGATAATTATTAAACCACCAATTGCCCAAGCTAATATAGCTATTGGAAGACTTCCTCCAGCCTTTGCAAGAACATCTCCTGCGCTTTTAAAAACTCCACTTCCAATTACAATACCTACAACCATAGCTATTGCGGTAAATAATCCGTATTTCTTTTTTGGTGTACTCATATTCTTCCTCCGTAAATTTAATTTGTTAGACATAAAAAACACTGTAGCTTGGCTACAGTGGATTGAATCTCATGTTTAATTCAACTGATATAGACAAGCATTATATGTAAATAAGCTTGCCTAATTAGTAATTAACTAATAAAACAAACCTTCATTTTTCATATAATACATCCAATATCCAGTAAATATAAACAGATTCATAAATTTACCTCAAACAAATAGATTTTGCAAGTATGATAACACACAAGTTTTTATCTTGCAATAGTTTTTTAAACTTTTATTAATAATGAAACC
>CAZSZZ010000197.1:0-1653 GCA_964611005.1 uncultured Candidatus Izemoplasmatales bacterium
AATTTCTTCACATAAAAAAAGCCATAAAACATCAATGTCATTAAGTTAAGAGAAAATTTTAGCGCAAAATGAAACGAAGAATTTTAAGAACAAGAAAGCTCTATTTGTTTTCTTGTTTTTTTTGGAATAAAGCCACAACAAAAAACATAGATTAAGATAATCTAACAAAAGAAGTGTATAAAAATAAGGAATTATGATACTCTATATACAAAACTAGTAAAACATTCTGTTTTCATAGTTCTATTAAAAAATCTATCTAATCGAATAACAGAAAGGTAGTTACTAATTAAAGCTTTAACATTGAATAAGATAGTATTAAAGAGTCTAATGAATTTCCGGCATACTTGAGAAGCTCTAATAAAATTAATTTTGTAATTGGGAGTGATATTAAGTTTACAAATGATAGTATTTTGGATAAAAGATTCGCAAAAATTATACAAAGTGAGACATGCAAAGATTTCTTGAATAATATTGTCTTTTTTCCTTGCGTGGAAATTAGACAAGTCCAATCGCATATTTAAATTGTCTAAAAGAAGTTTCAATACCCCAACGTAGTTTATAAAGATATTTGATATCTGTACTTAAAAACTCAATATCTAAATTAGTGATAATTGATTTAAATTTACCCGATTCAAGTTTAACTTTAACGACTCTAAAAGAAGGGGTATCACGAGTTAAAAAATCAAATCTAACAATAGATGGAGAAAATTTATAATTTGGTAAAGATTATAACATTTCTTTTGAAAGTTAGAAACGTTTACTGTAAACACCTTATTGAATTCCTCGTTTGATATATTTAAGGCGGATAATATGCCATTACTAGAAATATCTATGACTCTAACTACGTAGTTTAATCTATTTTCTTCAAGATGAGCAAAAATATTATAACTTTCATACCCTCTATCAATGATTATAATAGATTTAGCAGAAACATTAGGCAGCAATTCAATTAGAGCCCCTCGTTCATCGTTAAGATTATAAGGTTGAGTAACAGTGTCGGTATAGAAATTATTACATAAATCATATATGACAGTAAGCAACATCATATTACATCCTTTATTATTACTCTGAGAAACAAAAGTTTCTGTTTCATTAGGGTTCCTATACAAATTAAGCACAAATTCATCAACGGCGAATAGATTATAGTATCTATACTTTTTAGTTTTTTTGAGAGACTTAGTGAATTCATAAAACACATGAGAAAACACAGAGGGAAGAATCTTGTCTTTAGCTTGAACAAAAGCCGAGGTAGTGAGAAGAAATTCATTATACTCAAATAGCTCTAATATTTCGTGTCCTAAGGAGTTACCTTCTATGGACAAAATCGAATTGAAAGAGGTTATGAAATCAAGCTTTCTTGATTGAGCAAAATCAGTATGAGAGTTTCTTATAAACTCCTCATTCATCGATGTTTCGATGATTAAATCGTCTAATGTCAATTTGAGTTTTTCTGAATATATTATTTTACGTCTCCTTAAAATGTATTTACATTTCCAGAAGCGTAAGCTGCAAATTTTTACAAATTTGTCAAACCTTTTTATTAAAAAAGATAAAAAATATATAAAATAAGCACAAATAAAAAAAATCCCTCATTTTTAATGAGTGGATTTTCAATTTGTTTTCTCTTAACTTAATGACACTGCATAAAACATA
>CAZSZZ010000198.1:0-1618 GCA_964611005.1 uncultured Candidatus Izemoplasmatales bacterium
CCTTTAGAAGCTTTATGCGAACAGTATTTATTTGACCAAAACTTTGCTAGAGCGACGCTTAAATCATATAGAATTGTTTTTAAGTATTATATTATCTATTTAAAAGAAAACAATATAAGTTATGCTAAAACAAGCGACATCATTAAATATCGCGAAAATCTAAGAAATTTGGGTTATTCAACTCATTACATTCACATTCATGTGTGCGCTTTAAGAGGATTATATCGTTATTTGAGAATCAATCAAAAACGATTTGAATTGCCTATTCAGTATGCCTATGATGTGATGATTCCAATTAAAAATGAACGTATTCATTACCACATTAATAAACCGATTTTAACGCTTGAACAAGCAAAACATTTAATCCTTCATACCAAAAAAATGAGAAAATCGATTTGGCATTATCGAGATCATGCGATCATCTTTTTGATGATTACTACTGGTCTTAGAAGAATTGAAGTGATTCAAGCGAAAAGAGAAGATTATCAAAAGGTAAATGGTAAACGCATTTTGTATATAGGTGAAAAAGAAAATCACAAAAGAGACCAATTTGTCCATATAACACCTGGAGTTGAAAGCGCGATTGATGCATATTTAAACAAACGCAAGGATCATAATCCTTATTTATTTGTCACAACTAAAAATGTTTCACCTAAACAGTGCTTGTCAAGGACGTTTTTTAGATATATGTTTAAGAGAGTTTTAAAAGACTGTGGTCTTGATGGGCTAGGCATAACGCCACACGCATTAAGGCATACGGCAGGTATGATGAACCTACTAAGAGGCGGTTCAGTGGAAGCGACTAAGTGCATGTTGAGGCATGCCAATATCCAATCAACGTACATCTACCAAGATTATCTGAATCGTTTGAATAGTCATACGGAATTGGAGATTGAGAATTATATTTTAAAAGAAGAAGCTTCTAATTTATATAAAAGCGTAATTGCTTATTTAGAATCATAAAAATCACATTGGATACATAAAGATATAAAGCTTATTACTTAAAGGCTTCTAAAATATTTCTTGATATATTTTTTGTTTAATTAAAAGGACATAAAATAATTATTTGATTTTAGAATAAAATTCATAATGCTACTTGAAATTATATACCTAAAAGTATATAATATTATTGTTCAAATATTGAACAAAGTGAAAGGTGGCTATATTGAGTAATAATACATTCTTTAAACCTACTTCATTATATAAAGAATTCATGATTTTAGATCTTATTGAAAAAAATAAAAATATTACCCAAAGAGAAATCGGTGAATCAATAGAAGTAGCTGTCTCTATGATTAACAATTACCTTGATGAATACGAAGAAAAAGGCTTAATAAAAAGAAAATACCACTCAACTAAAACAGTTGAGTATTTTGTTACGAAAAAAGGTATTGAACGAAGAAAATTATTAAATATTCAATATTTAAAAGATTCACAAATTGTATATCAATCAGCTAAAAATAATATTATTTCTTTTTTAAATCAAATAGTTGATAAAGGATTTAAAAAAATATTATTATATGGTGCAGGAGAAGTAGCTGAAATATTACTTCAACCAATTGTTTTAGACAAAAATATACCTATTAAAGTTTTAGCTGTTATAGATGATGATATAGAT
>CAZSZZ010000199.1:0-1617 GCA_964611005.1 uncultured Candidatus Izemoplasmatales bacterium
TACGGGAGAATAACCTTCTAAAGTTAATCTCATAATAAAAAATAGCTCCCTTCATTAGAGTAATATGGTTAGTATACCATATCTCCAACTTTTGGAAGCTATTTCAAATCAACCTGGGTTGTATGACCTATTTTAATACAATTTTCCACCCCTACCCTAGCGAAAATTTTTATAATCCCACCTGAAAAAATTATACCTCTATCTGCTTATCGTGGGGTGTTGAACCCTATTTGCTATAGTTTTTCATTTTGTATTAATCTTTAAAGTTGATTTTTTATTTTGCAAATAGAAGTTAATGAATAATACATATACTACAGTTAAAGGTATTACATAGATGATTACATTCATTATGATTGCTAAATGCCATGGAGCACTACATTCTTCACAATTGTAGAGACTAACACTTTCTGCTACAGTATGCAAAACAAAAACTGTTGTTAATCCTATACTAATCCATTTAAAAATTTTATACATTTTATTAACATTAGCCTTCTTTGCATTTCGTGTTTTAATCAGACTAATCACGAAATATGAACCAATAAAAACTAGATAGTATATTAATCCCCAATATCCTAAAATCACGGTTCGAAGTTCTGTTTCAAAAAACATATAGATTGGAGTCAATGCTAGTGCAGATGAAATTATCACATAAGGATATTTCATTGACAATAAGCCACTGACCAATCCAAGAATGATATAACTTAAGGGTAAAAATATGGCAAAAACTGCGATACCTGATGTGGGATTAAACTCAAAACT
Organism: uncultured Candidatus Izemoplasmatales bacterium; assembly: GCA_964611005.1. Taxonomy (GTDB): domain Bacteria; phylum Bacillota_I; class Bacilli_A; order Izemoplasmatales; family Hujiaoplasmataceae; genus 4572-104. The sequence goes on from CAZSZZ010000199.1 coordinate 760, forward strand.
ATAATACGGAATTAAAATACCAATACTAGAGAATACTAAAAACAATATAAATGAAAATACTAAGTTTCTAACTATGATAGAATTTTCTCTATTTTCTAATGTGATTTCTATTAATTCTTCCCTATCAAGTAACATATCTAATGTTACATTAAATACACTGGATAATTCCTTTAAGCTATCCACACTAGGAATTCCTTTATCATTTTCCCATTTTGATATGGCATTTCTAGTAACATATATTTTAGAAGCCAATTCTTCTTGTGTTAAATCATACTGTTCTCGTAACTGCTTTATATTTTTCCCTACGCTCATAAAACTCACCTCTTGAATATAAGTTATCATAAAAATACATTTTCTTGTAGACACTCTTAGTTACATTGTAGTTTTCATGATATATTATACCACCATCTGTATAATTATGTAGACTTAAAAGTCAGATAGGTGTTAATTATGAACTACACAATGGAACTAAAAAAAACAATTATCAATAAATACATGAAAGGGAAATCAGTAGCTATTCTAATGAGAGAATATGACATTCCAAGATCCACAATTTACAACTGGATTGACTTACATTTAGAAAGAAATCTAACTAAATTCAAAACTAGCAAACAAAAAATATTAGATGACCAAACTAAGTTAACTAGAGTTATGAATGAGAATAAGATTAGTTATTATGTATTATCGCAACTTAAAATCTCAAAAAGAAAAAGTTAGAATTTGTTTATCTTCTATCTGAAATGGAATATCCAATAAAAATGAAGTGATACCAAAAAGTTGGACTTTTTTCTAAACGATTAAATATTCCTGAAACCTTGCAATAGAGGGGGAAACATAAAAAAGACATCTTGTATTGGA
>CAZSZZ010000200.1:0-1608 GCA_964611005.1 uncultured Candidatus Izemoplasmatales bacterium
TTTTAGAATCAGATGATATTGGAGTGGCTTATAAAATTTCACAATCTGTTCACTATTCAAGAAATCAATATAATAAGATAAATGGTGTGGCTGTTGACAATTTGTATTCTACTGAAAGTCAACTGCCGTCAGGTTGGGTTCACGTGTTGATTGGTAACTATTTTCACAAATTATTACAATCAAATGCTAATAATAAAAAATATCTAAAATCTACAGAATATTATGATGTGAATTTAGGTGTTAATATAGATGGAGAATTAGAATTAGTATACGATGAAAATGGAGATGTAGAATATGAAGATTTAGTAACTTTTACGTTCAATTTTGGTGTTGGTGCTAGTGACTATGAATCAGAATTTTTTAAAGATGCGCATTGGATTCGTGATGTATATCCTTATCTAATTTGGGGTAATTCTTCAGAAGATTATAATAGTCATACTCCTTTTGAAAGATTCGTGTGGGATAAAGCATCAAAAAACAGTAATATAACAGCTAGAAATGCTCAAGGAGATGTTTTAACCAATATGTATTACTTGAGCCTGGGTAGTGACCAGTCTGTAAACGATAATGATGGAACAATAATTCCTTTTAGTGTTCAAAATAATGCTTGCCGTTGGGATATTTTCTTTGATTATATACCTGATCAATACATTGAGAAAAATCAATATGCTAATTATAACTGGGCAACGAAAATAACAGGAGAATACAGTGATGTTCAAGGAATTATTACTAAGTTTGAAGAATGGGATACGGTTATATACAATATACCCGGCGAGTACTTAGTAATGGTAGGTATTGAAGATTCAGCAGGTAATAAAAGAGCACAAATAGTAAAGATACATGTCGCAAGTTGTTAGGTAAATATGATGAAAAAAAAACTTGTTAATATTTTAACGCCTGTAGTAATACTAGCTTTAGGAATTATGTATTATTTGTCAGCAGAAAAGTTAGATTATGAGGTTTTCAGTATAATTGAAAATATTATAGTTATAGGAGTCCCTTTGTTTCTTGTCACTATTTATTGTATTTCAGTATATACTAATAAACTTGATTTGCAATATAGTGAGTATCACTTTAGTATAACAATTGTGACTTTGTTTCTTGTGATAAATATGCTTAATATGATGTTTTTTTGGTCAAATGATGAATATTTAATTTATGTAGTTACAATTTTACTACCTTCAATAATTATGATTCTAATACCTTATATAGATAAACAATTATTTAAGAAAAAACATTATGCAATTGAGATTATATTTATTGTTGTTTTTATTCTTTATTGGAAGTTGCTAATTGTTTTCATGGGAATAGCAAATTTATGATAATAACGTAGTTTCTCAGAATGATTGATTAATGTTTAATTTTTATGATATCTATTAATTGTTTGATATGTATGGGAATTACTAAAAAACTATAATTAAGAGCAAGATTTTGAAGATTAAACATCTTGCTCTCTTCATTCTTATATTAATTTAGTCAAAATCTGTTATTGGATTGGTATGGTTTTTAAACAGTGTGTATAATAGTATATGCATTCAAACACATTATTTTGATATTCAAAGAAAGCAACTTAGTAATGACACTGAGTAAAACATTGATTATTTTCAT
>CAZSZZ010000201.1:0-1606 GCA_964611005.1 uncultured Candidatus Izemoplasmatales bacterium
CTATTATCAGCTGTAAAATTATAAAGATAACTATACACAATTATAACATATTAGCAATAATATATAAACAATAGTAATCTTCTAATTCCCTTTATTTTAGCGGTTTTCCTATATTATTTGTCTGTATCTACAAATTAGCAACTAAGTTTCTTATTAATATTGTGTAATATATAATTTCCTTATGTATTTATATAACCTATAAAAAAGACTAATATAATTCATATTTATTATATTAGCCTTACTATTATTTTATTTATTCTTATACACTAAAATTAAGTTAAAATATCTAAAAATACTACTCCCAAATACCGCAATTATTTATAATAAATCATCCATTAACATGAGATTATCCCAATTAAAATCCAATTCCTTAATTTCTATTTTATGTGTTATTTCAACGATTCTATCATTAATAGGGGTCTCGACTTGGACCATATCTCCATATTTACATACAACACCATTAATGGAATCTATTTCACATTTTCTACCACGTAAAATATCTCTAATCATACTAGATTTTATCAATTTATGTTTCTTCATCGCAATTGGTAAAAGCTGAAAACTTATCCATTTTTTGAATTTACTATGATAATCCATCAATTTTTCAACGTCTTTACCTTGAATTGGTTCTATCTTAATATTAGCCGCTTTTGCGACATCAATGCATTCTTTAATCGCCATTAAAGCTAGCATTCTTGACTTTTTATTTTTAGCTATTTTACCAAAATTAGAATTAGTAATTACGGACAGCCCACTAAAGGCAGCGTTCACTAATAATTTTGCCCATCTAGCCCCAATAAAGTTTTCTTCAATTTTAACTTCTCCCATAGTATTAAGTAATTCAATTATATAATTAAATGCTTGATCATTCCCTGAATCTCCAAACTTGCCTATACTAAATGTTAATGATTCTCTCGTAGCTTCAGAAGTTAATTCACAAACTCCATTTCCAACAAAAGTTGCTCCCCAAGACATAGTACATCCAAAAGTTTTCTCTTTACCAATAACTTCCGATACTGATAACTCAGGTAATCCATTTTGCATAGTACATATTACAGCATCCTTAGTCATAAACTTTAGAAGCCCTTTAACTATTTTTTCATTATCCATTTGCTTTGTCATTAAAAGAATGATATCATATTTTTCTTTCATTTCTTCTGGAAGAAGAGCTGAAACAGGTTGTATAAAATCTGTTTTTCCAATTACATGCGCTCCATTCTTTCTTAGCCCTTTTACGTGTTCAATATTTCTCGTTATTAAATCAATTTTATATCCAGCTTTTGTTATATACGCACCTAAAATAGTTCCCATAGCGCCTGCGCCATATATAGCTACTTTCATTATAATGCCCTCCTAATGATTTGATTGATTTCTATATTATTATATCAAATAATGACTTTAAATATTCAAAAAGTTATAATTTATATATCATATCAATCCTTATACTATTACTCGCTTCTTGAGTAATATCTCTAATAATTGTATAATATAGTTAATATTTCTTATTAGAGGTTATAATGATTAATACAATAAAAAAGAAAATTAAAGAAGAAATAATTTTTATTATATCTATAATTTTAGCATTTTTTTCTTTTGTGTTAACTAA
>CAZSZZ010000202.1:0-1594 GCA_964611005.1 uncultured Candidatus Izemoplasmatales bacterium
GAAGATGCAGTAAAAATTGTTTTAAAATTCTCGATTTATTTATCGAATTCATGAATTACCTAATCAAGAAAAATTAAACCAAATACTTAGTTTATTAGAAAAATTTGGCAAAGAAAAAGGAATAGATGATAATTTAACTCAACATAATTTCCAACAAATACTTAAAAATGTTGAAGGTACATTATATGAAAAAGTAATAACCACATTATTATTAAGAACTATGTCTAAAGCGAGATATTCTAGAGAAGATGTTGGGCATTATGGATTAGCATTTGAACATTATACACATTTTACATCTCCTATTAGACGTTATCCAGACCTAATAGTACATAGACTTTTAAGAAGATATTTATTTAAGCAAAATAAAAATATTAATGATGATTTTATTTCTAAACTAGACGATATTGCAAAACAAACTTCTAAGATGGAACGCGTCGCAATGCTTGCGGAACGTGAAGTTATGGATATGAAAAAAGCTGAGTATATGGAGGAATTTATTGGCCAAACATTTACAGGTATTATATCATCTATACTTAAATTTGGCATGTTCGTAGAATTACCTAATACAGTAGAAGGTTTGGTTCATATCAGTACTTTTGATGATGAAATGGAATTTGATGAAAACAACTTAATTCTTCTTGGAAAACACACACAAAAACAGTATACTATAGGTATGGAAGTGAAAGTTAAATTAGTTAAAGTAAATAGACTTCTAGGAAAGATAGATTTTGAATTGATATAGGAGGTGTCCATTATTAAAGTATTAGCCAATAACAAAAAAGTTGCTCATGAGTATTTTATATTGGAAACCTATGAATGTGGCATTGTATTAAAAGGCACAGAGATTAAATCAATTCGTCAAGGTAAATTTTCTATAAAAGAAAGCTATGTTAGAGTTCGTGATTTTGAATTATTTATTATTAATATGCATATATCAAAATATGAATATGGTAATATATTTAATCACGATGAATATCGCGATAAAAAATTATTAATGGAAAAATGTCAAATTATAAAACTAGGACAGAAAGTTAAATTAGAAGGTTTAACATTGATACCTTTAAAGGTATATTTAGTTCATGGATTATGTAAAGTAGAGATTGCTCTTTGTAAAGGGAAAAAACTCTATGATAAAAGACAAAGTCAAAAAGAAAAAGATGTTAATAAACGTCTTAATAAAATTATCTCTTAATGGGGCTGTTCTGGATTCGACAGGGTAGTTCGAATTTGATAAGCATGCCATCGGCAGATGTAAAAATGCAAGGTTAAATATAACCGGAAACCAAAATTACGCTTACGTAGCTTAAGAAGAAGCTGCGGATTCATTTAGTGGTGCTCATAACACTTTATGAATTTCAGTAAATGAGATAGTTAATTAGTCTGCCTCCTTAAGATTAATTAGCGAAAATAGTAAGGATAGAACTGTAGTGGTTTGTTAACTAGCAGCTATAGTTTGAAATATAATGAGTTGACTAAGCATGTAGAAAGTCAAATGATCGGCTATTTTGGACAGGGGTTCAACTCCCCTCAGCTCCACCAATCTTTACTAGGAGGATTTACAAATGAGCTGTTAGGCGGTAAGTTTGAAGCTGGA
>CAZSZZ010000203.1:0-1592 GCA_964611005.1 uncultured Candidatus Izemoplasmatales bacterium
ATATAATTTATGCGTTTTTCTTATACCAAACCATTGCTTTATCAATTAGTTTTTTATATATTGGTTTCATTCTATCTTCTGTAATATAATCAAATACTTTTTCCAAATCAAACCATCTAACTCCAGAGTTTTCATCTGGTTTAGAAATTAATTCATCTAATTCACTAGCTATTAATAAATAAGTAACATTTAAATGTAAGTGGTCTGGAATATATTCACCTTTTTTTATATGATTTTTTACATAGATAACATCAATTCCTAGTATTTCTTCACTATAAGGATAAATATTCTTTACACCTGTTTCTTCCTTAGCTTCCTTAATCGTGACTTTAAGACAGTTTGGGTCACCATCATTATGTCCGCCAACCCATCCCCATGAATTGTAAATATTGTGATGAATAAATAATACTTTATCAAAACTTTTATTTAAGATAATAGCGCTAGAAGTAAGATGAGCTGATAAATTTTCACGCAATAAAATATCAGGATTGCGCTCAATAAATTTAATCATTAATTTCTTATCCTTTTTTTCTTGTTCATTTACTGGTTTATAAACTTTTAATTTTTCAAACATATTCTACCCTCTATATACATATTATATAAATAATATCATAATACAAAATATTGTAAAAGAAAAGTCTATTTCTAATTCGAAATAAACTTTTTATTCATAAATATTAAAGATTAATAATTATTGAACATTTCCATTTTGATTTGTGACTACACAATCCTTTAATTTCTTTTCTAAAATAATATTCAAAGCCTCTTCTGCAGAATTGAACATTTTGGCATATCTAAGATTATCCGCAAAATAATTTTTCTCTCCAGATGAGTCTTTAGATGTATTTTCTGAATAATAATGTTTCAAAAATCCATCATTAAAAATTATATAATAAATATCCATATGCTCATCCCTTTCTTTATCTATTATAATCTAATTTGTGTTAAAATAATAGCTTTATCGTTAAAATATCAAATTGTGATGCATGTTTCATATATAGCCTAGCTTTATAATTATAAAATTAATAGTTGAAATAATTAGATAATGTATATATAATTAATTAAAAAAGGAGTTAATTAATGGATAATTTTACTGTAAAATCTCCAAAAACAAAAAAAAGAAGCCTCGCTAAGAATATACGTTTTATTATAAGCGTTTTTTTAATTGTTGTTTTAGGTTACGGTATTTTTAATTATATTCCTTTCATATCTAAATATAAATTATATGTTATTGTGACTGGAAGTATGGAACCTGTAATCAATGTTAATGATATTGTAATTATAGATAATTCCAAAACTATTGAAGATTTTAATGTTGGTGATATTATAGCTTTTACTACAGATATTAATAATGATGGTACTGATGAAGTGTTAGTTCATTATTTATATTCTAAGGAAATAGTAAATGGTCACTATGATATAAGAACTAAATCTGAAGTAAGTGACACACCGGATAATTATTTATTAACAGAAAGTGATATTCTAGGTAAACATGTTTTAACTGTAAGAAAGTTTGGATCTTTTTTAATGTTCGCAACTTCAACTATGGGAAAGGCAATATTAATTATCGATATTATTATTATATATATATT
>CAZSZZ010000204.1:0-1556 GCA_964611005.1 uncultured Candidatus Izemoplasmatales bacterium
CTTATATATTCTATCATAAGCACTTATTCATGTCAACTATTTTTGGCTGTAAATTAGAAGTTTTTTTCGATAACTACAAATATATGATAATATTATCTATTTTTAGCGATTTTTCTATTAAAACCCACTAAAAAATCGAGTGTTTTTAATAGCCCGATTTATTTTAATTATTAACTTCTTAATATTTAGTTCTTTTATCGTCGTACATTCTATTATCTGATATCTTAATTAGTTTAGAAGTATCTAAATCATCAATAGGATATATTGCTATTCCTATAGAAAATAACACTTCTTTTTCGCAAAACCCATCAACTATGAATTTATTTTTTTTGAAATACTTTCTAATTAAATTGACTTGATTAAGGGATTGTTTATAATTTAATCCATCAAAAATTAACAGAAATTCATCTCCACCTATTCTACCAAATATATTTTCTCTATTCAATGACTTTTTAACGCTTTGCGAGAAAAATCTTAAGTACTTATCACCGATATCATGTCCATATTCATCATTTATTTCTTTTAAACTATCAATATCCAGTGTACAAATTGAAATAGGAGATTTGTCAATGTTTTCATCAATTGTTTTTTCCAACAATTTCATGCAATATCTTCTTGTATAAGCTTGAGTTAATTCATCAAATTTTGTAGGTCTAAGCGCTTTTTCATAGAGGCGATAAATAGAGATTATGATTTCTAATTCCTGAGCTAGTTGTTTTAATAAATATTTATCATATTCATTATAAGCATCTATTGAATCGAAATTATCAATATTAATTGAACCATAAAATTTACCTTTGAACTTAAAAGAACAGGTTAAACAAGCTTTAGCTACATCTTTTACATCACTCCATAAATGTTCTGTTTTTTGTTTGCCAACATGTATAGTATCGAATACTTTTACATTTTGAATAACTGTTGGTTCAAACTTATCTTTTAAAGTAGCTTGATATAAATCCTTATAATACAAATCAATTTTATTTAAATTTTCAAGTGAGTATCCTCTAGCAGCTACATATTCCATCTTTTGATTTTCTTTTAAAATCAAAATACTTCCTGCTTGAGCATTAGGAATTAATTTCATAGTTTCATCTAAAACTAATCTTAATATATCAGCTATATTATCGTTCTTTAGTACTTCTTGAGTCAATTTTAACATTGTCTCTGTAATTTTATGACTTAGCTTTAATTCTTCATTTCTTTGTTCTAATATATTAATTGTTTCTAAAGTTTTGTTTTTATTTAAATTTAAATCATCGATAATTTTTTTTTGGTGATAATACATTTTATAATGTATTGTGGCAATAATATAACTTATTAACGAGTTAAACGTTATCCATGCAAAGTGTCTAGCCCATTCTAAATCAAATCCATTCTTAATTATGTATCCTAATAAATATATTACAAAAGCAAATCCGAATATATATAATCTTTTTTTATAATAATATATTTCTAAACCCGACAACAAAATCATTGCTAATAAATATACTATCAATTGATTTACTGAAGAAGTATATGTATAAGCGGAAATTACAGAAAAAATAACATAAATATAT
>CAZSZZ010000205.1:0-1548 GCA_964611005.1 uncultured Candidatus Izemoplasmatales bacterium
GTATAATTTTGCTTGATATTCATCTAAAATTATTTTCTTTTTTTCTTGATAGGATTTGATTTGATTTTTAATAATATCTAAGTAATAATTTTTTTCTTCATCAAATGTTCTCATTATAGATTCAACTCTCAGTTTGAACTCATCATTTGCGAGAGAAATTTGTTCGCTCGCAAAACGCATTTGATTTTCAAATGTTGTTAATATAAACTCATTATTAATCTTTGTTTCTTCAGATATTCTTGTATATTGTAAAACTAGGAAACGCTTTTCGTTTTCATACAAGTTATTATAATGAAGCGCAAGTATATCAAACTTTTTTAAAGCTAGTTTTATTTCACTAACTGCATTTACAACTCTTACATTGTGGGTTTCATTTTCTCTGATAAAAGCTTCTAGTATTTGGGTAATAATTGATAAGAATTTACGATTAAGATTGCTCTCTTTAACTAAGTATTGCATATGATAATTTAGTGCATTTTTTAATTTTTCAATATTGTATTTCTCTTTTGATAAAGAATTTAATATTAAAGCGGAATTTCCTTGCTTTTCAGCGAAAAACAATTGAATATCACTAAGTGTATTCAAGATGTCTATATCTTGTAAAATCATTAATTTTTCACTTTCATAAGCGAGTTCAGACTCTATTTTATTAATCTGTTGTTTTAATTTTAAAGTTTTGATATCAAAATTAACATTTATTTGGTGTTCTTTGTTCATTTGTAAAATAGACAAAAAATTAATTTCATCTTTTATGATTTTAGTTGAATTATCTCCAATTATCTGTGCTAAAAAAGGATCTATTTTTAACAGTTCCACAAATAATTTATAATATTTATCTAATTGGAAAATCAAATCTTGAGATTCCTTTTGAAATTCTAAATAAATTTGTTTCTTGATTTTATATAAATTTTTTGTGATTTTTCTTGCGTGTCTTTCACATTTAGCTTTTTGAGCTTTATAATGAAGAGCATTATTATATTTATTAATTAAGAATTTTAAAGTAACAAATCCCTTTTCTTCAGCTTCAATTATATTCAATTTAAATATCTGTATGAAATCTTTAGGATAAAAGAAGAAGTCAACTTCATCATATAATTCATTGCCTTTCTTCTTTAACAATCTTTTTAGAGTTTTTTCATATAAATCTTGATATTCATCTAAAAGTATTTTTTTGACTTTATCTTCTTGATCAGACAGATGTTGTTTAAATAAATCTAATTGTGTTATCTTATTGGAAATCATAGCTTTAGTAGAGTCAGAATTTAAATCTTCTTCAATAGAAAAAGTAGATTCATTATCTAAATAGTTTTTCATTTCATTTAGATAAAAAGAATTAATTCTGTTCAATTTAGAATTTTTCTGTAAAATTAATAGAGAAATTTGATTATCCATCTCAGTGATTTTATTATCTAGTTTTTGAAAATCATTAAGAATTTTTATGTTATAAAGATTCATAATATCATCGAATTGTTTAGCTTTTTCCAGATAAAAAACATATAAATCATTATAATCTAAAATTTGGTTAGTATAAAAATCTTTGAATTTATC